>NZDU01000014.1 GCA_002688875.1 Candidatus Pacearchaeota archaeon
ATAAATTCCACTAACTTGTTTATCGTAAAAACACCAAAAAGCATTAGCCACATCACTAGCATACAATATATCACGCAACTGCTTCCCCGTCCCAAATATTGACAAAGGCATATCTAACACATTCCTTATCGCAAAATTAGCAACCCATCCATGATCTTCCCCCCCAAACTGATTCGGCCCATAAATCCCAGTCAATCTAAAACTTGCAGCCTTAACTTTAAACGTATCAATATAACACCGAATATAATTCTCTGCAGCCATCTTAGAAGCATGTAAAGGCGTTACAGTCCCCTGCAACAACGGCTCATCCTCATTTATAGCCACAGGATTCCTAATATATCTACTCAACTCATAATCACAATCCGGACAACTAAAATCAAACTCACTCAACTCACTATTTATCTTATCCGGCCCATAACAATGTACACTATTACATGAAGCAATAGGAATCTTAAACTTCCTAGCCGCTTCAAGACAATTAAACGTCCCGATAACATTAATCGAAAAATCAAGATCAGGTTGCTCCCAACTCATAGTCATAGTCGGTTGCGCAGCAGTATGACAAATATAATCAACGCCCTCACAACTTGCAAACAACTCCTCCTTATTCCGTATATCTCCTTGAACTATCTTAACACCTTTACTTTCCAATAACTTCCTATTATGATCCCGAGCCTCATCCTTCATATAAGTATTCCTCTTAAACTCATCCTTAGTCAAATTATCAAACGCAATCACATCCCATCCCTTATCCTTAAAAAGCCCACAAATATGACTACCTAAAAATCCACATCCTCCTGTTACCAACACTTTCATTTTCCTATTACCTTCATTTTAATTTACCTTGTCTTAAAATCAGAATGAGTTTCTTTAAAAGAATTTGTATCATTTATAGATATTATTGTATCATTTACTCTGAGATTTTTCAAGGGCATAATTCATGATTGAAAGAGCATCTTGAGATCTTACTCCAAAACTAATAATTCCATCTTCATGACCTCCCATAGAAAAGATTCCCATATCTCTAACATTAGTATCTCTAAATAACCTTTGAACCTCTTCTACCATTTCAGGAGTCCCATATTCAACATTATCTCTTGTTATAGGCATACCCAACCTTCTAGCGTTTTTCCATATTTCAGGAGAATGCCCATGGAAAACAAATCTCAGAGAGTCATCAAGGACATACAAAGCATCATGAGTCATAGATTCTGAAGAAGCTCTAATTGGACCTTCAACAACCACCCTATTTTCATCAGGATAAGATTCCAAAACAGTTGTATAATGATCGTTAGTCAACTTAGCTAATTCTCCCGTCCCAGTTCCAGTTATTATGAATATTCTTTCATCATCCACGAAAGGAGCAATTCTCTGACTCACATTTCCATATCCCTGCCCACCATACCTTTCAGGATCTATCCCAATCAATCCATCATCATACAAAATTTGCCTACAAATATCCAACTCCTTTAAGGCATCATCAGAAGAGGGTAATCCTACTCTATACTCTTGATTATATTTCACAACACCATCATCTTCCATTCAGAAATACCTATTAATAATCATTTATAAGAATATATATCCTCAACTCCAACCCTTCAACTCATCTCTCGTCATTTGATAAACAGGAATATTTCTCCTCTTCCCAAAAGTTTCAACATTATCTATTATATCCTGATCTCTATCTCCCTTCCCCCAACTATTTCCCAAACAATCAGTTAAACAAATTGCTTTTGGAACACCATATTGTTTAACCATCTCACTTAAATTTGCAACATATCTCTCCGATTCTCGGCCTTTCATCAAAAACATAATCGCTTCTCCCACTAACTAACATAATATTATTACTATCAAGTTTAATTCCAACCAATTCACTCAACCTATCTCTCTGATCATCCTCAATCTTACTATTGTATAGGTGAAAAATCCCATTAAATTCTTTCCTAGTAAAACCTCCAGATAAAAAAGATGCTAGTAATCCTTTCAACAATCCCATAGTAAAAAAATAGATAACCATTTTAAAAGAATTTATATCCTCCAACACAACCCACTCCAAAAACCCCACAAAACTTATAAACCTCTCAACCCATTAAAACCTACAAAAAAGGTTTGAGAAAATGCCACAAATATCCCTTTCACATAAAATTAAACTTGTTTCTAACTATGTCTACGACGGAAGATTTCGAGAAATCTACAACATGATATTCTGGGTCTATCCATTATGGTGGAACCGAAAATGGTCAGCTTTCATCATGAACAAATTCCTACCCAAACTAGGAATAGACCTCTTCCCTCCATTCTTAGAAATAGAACCTACAACTGCCTGCCAGTACGCTTGCGTCTGTTGCGAACACTCTTACTGGAAAGAACCTCCAAAAAACATAAGGTTCGACGATTTCAAAAAAATATTCGATGGCTTTGGAAAAAACCCTAAATGGCTCGGCCTAACTGGAATAGGAACATCATATCTAAACAAAGACTACCACAAAATGCTGAGCTACGCAAAATCAAAAGGAACAATAATAGAAACCTTCGACCACTTCAACGATCTCGAAGACGACAACCATTTAAGAGAACTAATAAACACCGGAATGGATTTCCTTTTCATATCTATCTACGGCGGAACAAAAGAATCATATGAAAGCGTAATGCGAGGCGGAAACTTCGACAAAGCCATGCACAACATACGTAGATTCGTAGCCCTAAAAAAACAAATGAACAAACGCTTCCCTCTTCTTAGCTTCCACTACATAATAACCAAAGACTCAAAAGATTCAATCCTACAATTTCTAGACTTCGTCCACTCACTTGATACAGAAGTAGCAGAAGTCCTAGTAACCCCAATGACCCACGCTTTCAAAGAAGCCGAAGACTTCGCAGTCTCAATAGACGAGGAATATGTAGAAAATGTAAGAAAGAAAGCAAAAAAACTAGGAATAGAAATCACAATAAATTTCAGCGCCAAAAAAGACACAGAAGACTTACAAAAACGCCCGCCCATGCACAACTGCAAGGAATTAATAATGCCCTTCATATTCTCAAACGGAGACATAACTCCCTGTTGTTCATTAAACGAAGCAAACAACCGAGACTGGCAACACGGCACAGCTCTAGGAAATGCAATACAAACTCCACTCAGAGAAGTTTGGTACTCAAAAAGATACAAAGAAATGAGAAAAGCCATCAGAGAAGATCAAGTCCCTCCCGAATGCATCTACTGTCCTGCCTACGATCTCTCAACCATCACAAAAGAAACCATCGAACAATCCAACCAAATGGCCCGAGCCAATAATCCTAAGATGCAACAAGCAAAGGTGGTAGCACCTATTGTGGTTGAGAGGATAAAATAGATATCTCACAAACAATCCACCACAACCTCCAACCCTTCACTCAACCTATCCATCCCATCACAACCTTCCCACAATAATTATTCTTTAAATAACTCTCAATTTCTAAAAAACATGAAAGCACTAATCCTAGCAGGCGGTCGAGGCTCCCGTCTAAACGATTTCACAAAAAAAAAAAACAAATCCATGCTCCAACTCTTCCACAAGCCCTTAATAGAGTACAACTTAGAACACGCACACGAAGCAAAAGTAAAAGAAATCATTATCATTGTGGGCTATAGAAAAGATGAAATAATTCAGCATGTAGGTGACAATTTTAGAGGAATCAAAATAACTTATGTAGAGCAAAAAGAACAAAGAGGGTTGGTCCATGCAATTGAAACTGCCAAACAAGCCATAGGCGATTCGGATTTTTTCTTAATGTTAGGAGACGAACTCTTAATCAATTCAAAAATAAAACAAATGATAAAACAGTTCAGAAAATCTGATTCTTACATTTTATGCGGAGTAGTAAACGAGTCAGATAAATCAAGCATCTCCAAAACTTACTCGGTAATGGGTAATGAAGAGGGAAGAATATTTAGACTAATAGAAAAACCAAGATTCCCCATAAACAACATAAAAGGAACAGGTCATTGCATCATGAAAAACGAAATCCTCTCCTACATTCCAAGAACTCCAATCAACATGATAAGAGGCGAAAGAGAAATGGTCGACTTATTCCAATTAGCTATAGATGAAGGTAAAAAAGTCGAAATCTTAAACGTAGCAAAAAACTATGTTAACATTAACACCGAAGAAGATCTAAGATTAGCCGAAGAAATTACAAAAAACAAACTTCCTAAAGTTCTCATAGTCCACACTCAAATGAAATTCCTAGGTGGTGCAGAGTTACTCATAGTAGAACTAGCCAACTGGCTTACCAAACGTGGAATCAGAAATGACATCCTAGCCCTATCTTCAAGCAAAGAAGTCGAACAAATGCTAATCAACACAGACATCATTATGCCAAAACACAATATAGACCTTAGACCTCCAGGTTTCAAATCAACCAAAGATATTTTAGATTTCGTAAAAATATATCGGAAAAAACTGCGAGAAATAATCAACGATTACGATGTGATAAACTTCCACAACTTCCCAACCACTTGGAGTTTGTTTCCCAAAAGAAAACCAGCAGTCTGGATGCTTAACGAACCCCCAAACCTCTGGAGCCGCCCCGACGCTAATTGGATATTAAAACTAATAAACAAACTAAGAAACTACCTAGACAGAGAAATAGTAAGAAACAGCATAAACACAATTTGTGTAGCCGATCAATTCAACAAAGAACGAGCCTATAACCGATACCATAAACAAGCACGAATAGTCTATTACGGGGTAAACCATAAATTCTTCTCCCAAGGAAATCCAGATAATGCAATTAAAAAATTCAAACTAAAAAACAAATTCACAATTGTCCAAAGTGGTATGATAACTGAAGTTAAAAACCAATTAGAAAGCATCAAAGCAATTAACAAAATCAAAGACAAAATCCCTAACATCTTGTTAGTTCTAGCAGGAAAAATAGCTGACGAAGAGTACGGAAAACAAATTAAAGACTATTTAAAAGATAACAAACTCGAAAACCACATACTTTTAACAGGAAACCTAGATAGAGAAACTCTAAGAGATTTATACAAAGCTAGCGACTTAGGAACCTACCCAATTGGAAAACAAGGAGGCTGGCTAGCACCCTTTGAACATCTCTGTTCAGGCAACCCAATAATTGTCTCAGAAGATCTCGGAGCAGCCAGTATAATAAAGAAATTCGACCTAGGAATAGTAAGCAACAACTACGAAGACGAAATCCTAAACATATACAACAATCTAAAATATTTCAAAGAAAAAGGAAAAAAATCAAGCGAATTTATTAAAAAAAATCTAGGATGGGATGTTTTTACTGATAAACTTATCAAGGCGTTTAAAGATACAAGAAAATAAAAATATAATCAAGTAATCATTACAAAGATCCTAACTCTAAAATTCTCAACCACCGTAATCTTTAAAAAAACCCATCCCTATCCACTAAAACATAAAAAGAGATATCAAAACATAACATGAAAATCACACTAATCTCAACCAGCACATTCCCCTCAGACCAAGGCCTCCGTACCTTATCAGCTTGCTTAGAACGTGCAGGCCACGAAGTCTTAATGATATTCCTACCTTTAGTCGAAGACTACATGCGAAGATATGCAAAAAACGAACTACAAGCTATTTGGGAAAAAACCAAAAACTCCGAACTAGTAGGAATCGGCTCCATGGAATCCACAACAGGCAGGGCCAAACAACTCTTAGACATGTACCAAAAAAACAACATCCCCATCGTCTGGGGCGGACCTCATCCAACTTTCTTCCCAGAAAAATGTTTCGACATGTGTGATCTAATTTGCGTAGGAGAAGCAGAAGAAGCATTAGTAGAACTAGCCAACACAATGGATAAAAACCAACCCATAACCAACTTAAAAAATTTCTGGGTTAGACAAGACGGCAAGGAATACAAAAACCCAGTAAGACCTCCAGCAAACGACTTAGACATATTAGCCCAACCCGATTTCGACATCGAAGACCAATGGATTCTAGAAAAAGGTAAAATGATTCCCTTCGAAGAAAGACATTTTGCAGGAATGCTATTCTTCCAAACCGAACGAGGATGCCCACAAGCATGCAGTTACTGCACCAACAACATCCTACGAGCGCTATANGAAGACAAAGCCGACCTATTAAGAACNCACAGCGTAGACTACNTAATAGACTTCTTCAAAAAAATAAAAAACCGTTTCCCAACAATACAAACAATCGATTTAAGAGACGAAACAATAACCGTAAGAAAAACNGCATGGCTAAAAGAATTCTCAGAAAAATACAAAAAAGAANTTGGAATAAGACTNAAATGTCTAGCCGAACCAGCAACAATGTCCTTCGGAAAAGTCAGCGAGGAGAAAATACGTTTGCTAGTCGAAGCAGGCCTAACNGACATAATCATAGGAATCCAATCAGGAAGTGACAGATTAAACAAAGAAGTCTACCACAGATTCATAACCGGAAAAAATGTTCTAGAATGCGCAAAAACAATCAACAAGTTCAAAGACAAACTAACAGTAATGTATGACATAATCTCATGCAACCCCTACGAAACAAATGAAGACATCATTGAAACAATAAGGCTCCTACAAAAAATCCCCAAACCATATTTCCTAAGTGTAAACAACCTCATCTTCTTNGAAGGAACACCNTTATACAAAAAGGCCAGAGAAGACGGCCTAATCAAAACCTACAACGACACAGCAGGAAACCTCAATTATTGGGATNGATGGAAACACATCAAACTAAAAAAGAAAAANCCTTANCTAAACTTAGTTTTAAACATGATGAGAGGNTCTGTAACCGAACGNAGNTACGGACTCTTACCAGCTTCCTTCGTCGAATACTTAACNAGAAGAGANATGGTNAGATANAACATAAGAAACGAAAANCCCACNTACATGGCCGGAGAAGTAGTCGAAGTCATGGACAANACNAGAGAAAAAATAATCAAACCNGCATTTAGAGCAATGCCCNTNNGAGTNAAAACCTTNTACGACAAAGTNAGATATAAAGTNTAAANCAAAATNNAATTAATCTTCAAACCCAATAATCTTTATATAACAATTTTCTTCTTACCCATTATGGATTTATCAGAAAAACTAACTCAANCAAGATTAGAAGGAAAATTACCAAAAATCACTGTATTCAACAGAATCGATGGNCCNGGNTCTTCATTAGACTTGAGATTATTCCAGCAAATNTTCTGGAAACTAAAAGAAATACCNGAAAACTATCATGANGATCCNAGCATGCTCTGGTCCAAAGGAATNCCNNGGACAGTAGGTATATCNATAGACNTNGGAACNGAGATAATCGCAGAACCACTAGAAAAAGGGAAGGTCGGAGTAGAATCAAAAGATTTTAATTTCTCATANGAATANGAAAAAAANACCGTCCCTCCAATAAAAGAAAANTGGTTGTTNAGAGTNATGGANGTATTTAATCTAAGCGGAGTTAAATTTATAATAAAGAATAACAACCCTAATCTCAAATCGGCCGGGCTAGGNGGNTCTGCNGCAGTTACAACCGGNGTCGCACTATTGGCAAATAAACTAACNGGAAANAAACTAACNCCTCATCAAATAATCGGCATGGCTTCAATGATNGAAGAAGATCTAGGGGTAAGCATAACTGGAACTCAAGAACAAAGNTGCGCAGTTTTCGGCGGAGTAAGAGACTACATCTGGTTCCCCTGGGGCATTCCTGGAAAAGAAGGATTTTATGGAACCTCAATCAGACAAGAACTCCTTAAACCCGAAGAATATCAAGAACTAAGAGACAGAATAGACATATATTTCTGTTTACAAAGGCAAAGTGCCGACGTAAATAAAATCTGGATGGATCAACTAAAAACCGAAAACGGCATGAAACTCCACGAAAGAAAACTAAACCTAGCTTACCAATTTAGAGAAGCAATTAGAACAAAACAATGGGAAAATATCCTAGAACCAATTAACCAATATAGAGACATAAGAACTCAACTCTGTTTACAATACATGAGTGATGAGGCCTTAGAAATGTACCTCCTCTCAAAAAAACACAACGCAGTATGCTTTCCCTTAGGCGGGGGCGGAGGATCTGTAATGGTCTTCTCACCAAACCCAGAAAACCTCAAAGCATTTAGAAAAGATTTAAACGAAAAGTTCATGTACATAGACTACAATATAATTCCAGAAGGACACAAGTTCGAAAACATCTAATACGGAAAATGTTGTAAACCCCTGTCTTTAGACAGGGGACATCGCTGAAAGCGATGTCAAATTTTCCGTCTCCTAAAAACAAGGGCCTGTAACAAACCTCGACCTAAAGGTCGAGGTGGCCCATTGTTTTTTTGATAAAATAAGTAACACTATCTACCCTCAATCCAACTTTTCAACATCACTCTCTTCCAAAACATTCTTCACAGCAGACAACTCAGATTCTCTAAGAAAATTAAGCAAGTCCAAACTAACTTCCCTAAAATCATCAATTACATGATCTACTTCAGCTTCGAGTAACTCCTCTTTAGGATATGTAGTAGTTATCCCAATAACTTTCATCCCAGCAGCTTTAGCAGATCTTATCCCTGGAATAGAATCCTCAAACACAACACAATCAGATGGACTGCAATTCATCTTTTCAGCCGTTTTCAAATACACTTCCGGATGAGGCTTCCCATTCTCCACCTCGGAATCATCGGTTATTATTGGAAAAAAATGCTTAGTATCAGTTTTCCTTAAAACAAATTCAACATTTTCAGGAGGAGAAGCCGTTGAAATTCCTATCTCTATCTCGTTCTCCTTAAGCACCCCAAGAAACTCAACCAAGCCCTCAGTAGGTTTAATAAAATCATTATAAATCTCTCTATACATTTCCTCTTTAATTCTACTATGTCCCTCAATCTCTCTTTCAGTCAAATTATCTCCAAAAAGCCTCTTTAAATTATCCTTATTCACTCCATGAGTCTGCTTATCAATTTCCTCATCAGAAAGATGATCAACCCCATTTTTCCTACAAAAATCCCTCCAAGCCCTTATATGAAACGGCCTACTATCTACAATGACCCCTTCCATATCAAAAATAATTACCAATTTTTTCATAAAACTAAATTAGGATTTTTCTTTTATAAATATATGGGGTAATCAACAAACATCCTAATTATCTATCTAAATCTTTAAAAAATGATTATTATTCCTCTCATCAATTAACCGAAAAGAATAAAACGACCTTTCCACTTTAAAATTCAAATGGCAACATATAAAAAAATAATTAGAGCAAGAGCACCTTTAAGGATTACCTTCGGTGGAGGCAGCACAGATCATTCACCGTATGATGAACAATTCGGAGGAGTATGTGTCAACGCAACCATAAGTAAATATGTCTACGCTACATTAAAAACAAGAAACGACGATTTAATAAATATAAGGTCAGACATAATTAACAAAGATGATGGATTCAACACCCATGAAGAAAATCTAAATTCTATTAAGGATATAAAACTAAATAGTAGTGTTCTTGATTTAATCAAAGCAACCATTCTAGAAATGAACCCTCAGTTTGGATTTGATTTATATGTTAGAAGTGATGTCCCGCTTCATTCAGGGTTGGGAGCAAGTACTGCACTTGGCGCATCAATAATCGGGATATTCAATCACCTAAGAGAAAATAACAAACTAGACAAAAATAAAATAGCCGAAACTATCCATTTTATTGAGAACAAAAAAATCAACAATCTATTAGGTAGGCAAGATCCTTACGCGGCGGTTTTTGGAGGATTAAATATAATAAAATGCGATGGTGGGAACAATGTTACAATTAACAAAATAAATATTCCAGAGAGACATTTATTGGATCTAGAAAAGAATTTAATAATAGTAAACCAAAGAGCCAGAGCAAAAGCCTCCGGAAAAGAATACGAAAGAATGCACTCAAATAATGTTTTCAATGATGAAGATAAACTAAAGCTGTTACATGGTTCAAAACAAAATGCATTATCAATGGCCAAGAGTTTACAAAATACAGACCTAAGAAGATTTGGTGAACTAATCGGAGAGGTATGGGAAAAAAAGAAAAAATACAACCCCCTATCCACAGACAATAATATCAACAACTTATTAAATGAAGCCGCAAAAAATGGAGCCATAGGCTCAAAGCTAATGGGAGGTGGGGGAGGCGGTCATCTACTTATTTATTGCACTCCCGACACCGAACTAAAAATAAAAAGCGTCTTAAACAAAATTGGAGCAGAGTCCTTAGATTTCTCTTTCGATCATGAAGGACTTAAGGTCTGGGAAGCTGACGAGTAATCAATATCTCAAGCAACCCTAAAATCCTCCATCTTCTTATTATATTTACTAGGATCCTTAACATTAGCCCAATAAAAAGCCTCTTGCCTAAACCTACAAGCCAAACAGACTCCACAATGTACTTTGTTTCCTGCATAACAACTAAATGTATCTCTAAAATCAACCCCCAATTTTCCCCCAATATCCACCACATCCTCTTTTTGTTTATTTATCAGTGGAGCAATAACCTTGCCTTTTAATTTATTTAATTTCATCAGCTTATTCATTTCATCAACAAACTCGACCGTCGTATCAGGATAGCTCTCAACACCTTCATTACAAAAACCTACAAAAATATCAAATACTTCCTTATCTATCAAATACTTAGACTCAGATAAAGCGATAGAATAATTGATAAATATAGCATTCCTCGAAGGAACATAATATTTATCTGATTCCCCCTTAGATATTTTAAGATCTTTTATTTTTACCTCATCAATCTTCTTATTTCCTGTAATTAAAGACTTAGAAATTTCTCTTAACCATTTAAGTTTAATCTCCATAAATTCTCCATTAAGCAATCTAGCACAATTCTTTACACATTTTCTTTCTTCATTCAAGGTTCTCTGACCATAATCAAAAAACAAAAATATAAACTTACCATATTTTAGTTTTTTCTTAACATAATGGGAAACAACCACACTATCCAATCCTCCAGAGCAGAGCACTATAGCATTTTTCATAGTTTTTCCATTCCAACAAACTTTATAAGTTTGATTCTTTGATAATTAATATGAAAAAGAAGGCAATTGAGATCAAGGAAGGTGATAGAGTAAATATCGCAGGAAAATTATTCAACATTAAAGAAATAGAAGTATCCGATACAATAACCAAAGGAAAAAGTGGTGCTAATGGCAAAAGAAAAGTTAGATTGGTAGCCGTTGATAAAGATAACCAGAAAATAATAATAATCAGGCCTGAAGATTATCCTATTGAATGCCCAGAATAAAATAAATCTTTTAAAATGATAGATATAATCATTACCTCGTACAATGAACCAAAGTCAACACTAAGGGCAGTTCAAACTTTTTTAGATCAAGAAATAAATGAGGATTTCAGGATAATAGTCTGCGATCCATTTCCAGAGGTTAAAGAATTTCTAAAAAAAAATATTAACGATAAAAGAGTTGGATTTTTTCTAGATCCCGGCGAGGGAAAATCATATGCATTAAATCTTTTACTTGAGAAACTACCTGGAAATAAGGAGGATATAATAGTCATGACTGACGGAGATATTCACGTCTCAGAAAATTCACTAAAGGAAATAATAAATGCCTTTAAAGATCCAGAAATAGGATGTATAACTGGAAGGCCAATATCAATAGATAATAGAAAAGAAAAATACGGCTATTGGTCTCATGTAGTTTTTTCAGGTATTGATAAGGTAAGAAAAAAACTCTCAAACAACCAATCCTTTTTCGAATGCTCGGGATATTTATTTGCTATAAGAAAATCCATAATATACGATTTTCCTTTGGATGCCTCCGAAGATTCAGTTATCCCCTATTTATTTTGGAAAAAAGGATACAAAATAAAATATGTATCTGAGATAGAAATGTATATTAAAAATCCTACCAACTGGGAAGATTGGCAAAACCAAAAAATAAGAAACATAAAAGGACATGAAAACCTAACAAAATTATTCCCAGAAATGCCCCGTACAAAATCCTTCTGGAATGAAATAAAACATGGATTCTTTCACACATTATTTTTCCCAAGAAATCTAAATGAATTATATTGGACTTTCCAATTATTACACGCCCGTCTATCCATCTACAAAAAAGCCTTTCAAGACCTTAGGAAAGACGAAGTTTATTATGATGGTTGGAGAGAGGTAGAAACAGAATCAACAAGGACATTGGATTAACTTTTAGCTTTAAAATTATTCAACCATCCCTTCAACTTCTCAACACTATCTACAATTTCCATACTCCCAACCAAAATAGCACTCAAATACTCCAAAGCCTCTTCTACAGATTCATCAGTCTTTATCCCAACACACTTAATACCTTTAGCATAAGCATATCCCAATTCCCAAGCAGTCCCAGCTCCAACATGCAACCCATCTAAAACACCAATAACAATATCCACATCCCTAAATCCTTCCAAAATATCTCCTTTAAAAATCTTATTAACATCACCAACATCCTTAGCCAACCCCACATCCCTATGTGGCAAAAATGTATCAAATCCCGAATCCTCACATAACCGAGCAACTTCCTCCAAGAATTCTCTCTCACTATCATTCCTTAACTTCCCAGCTATATAGATTTTCATACTAACAAAACTTATTAATCATCTTTTTTAAGGTTTAGTATGAAAATAGGGATAATCCAACTAGGGGCAAAAGGCGACGTCGTTCGTACCCTTCCTATACTAATTGGAATTAGAGAAAAATATCCAGATTCAGAAATAACTTGGATAACTAAAAATGAATGTGAGGAGATAATAAAAACGAGCCCTTATGTAAAAAAAACAATTACCTTGCCCGTAGAATCTTCCGAACAATCAGAATCATTCGACCTCTTATTAAATTTAGACATAGAAGATGAAGCAACAGAACTCGCAAAAAATCTTAATTCAGAAAAAAAACTCGGATTTTATAAAGAAGATGATTTTGTTCAGGCATTCAATTTAGGTGCAGAATATTATCTCAATACCCTATTTGACGATGAGACTAAAAAAAATAATAGAAAATCATATCAAGAAATGATGTTTGAAGCAGCAGAACTAATTTACAAAAATCAACATCATCCAATAGTTCTCACAGAACAAGAAAAAGAATACGCAAAAGATTTCATGGAAATTAACAATATTGATGGGAATGTTATAGGGATTCATCTCGGCGCTTCATCAAGATGGCCCTCAAAAGTATGGCATGAAAATAATCTCATAGAGTTTATAGAAAAAGCAAGTGAAAAAAATTACAAAATATTATTATTAGCAGGACCAAATGAAGAGAACTACTTAGAAAAAATTAAGAATATTCTAGAAAATAAAAACTTAAAAATATACACTAACAACCCTCTTAACACCGATAAAGAATTCTTTTCATTGATAGAATCCTGCACCAAGGTTATCTCTGGAGACTCATTTGCTCTTCATGTTGCACTAGCTTTAAACAAGCCCACCATCGGTCTATTTTTCTGCACCACTCCACACGAATTAGAATCTTACAACCTACTAAAGAAACTAACATCTCCAATAATTTACAATTTCTTTCCAGAGAAAATGGACCATTATTCGGAAGATCTAACAAAAAGTATATCTGCCCAAGAAGTCATAGATGCATTAGATAACACAAATATCACAAAAGTTGTAAATGCAATAATAAAAAAAGATAACAAATTTCTACTTATAAAAAGAGCAGAGGGTATACACGACGGAAAATGGGCTCTTCCAGGAGGAGTTTTAGAATCTAATGAAACAATATTCGACGGATTAAAAAGAGAATTAAATGAAGAATTGAATATCAACCTTATCAAAATCACCAGAAAAATAGCAAATTATAATTATAAAAGAGAAGATAATAGTCTAACAAAAGGTCAATCTTATCTAGTAGAGGCAAACGTTTCAAATATTAAAAAGAACCATGAAGTGATAGAATGGGATTGGTTCTCAATAGAAGATTTGGAAACCCTAGATCATATTGAAGGTTTAGATTACGAGTTGTTAGGATCATTTAACTAGTTCTTCCATAACTATCTAAATCTTTAAAAAACATTTATTATTTCTCTACAAATGAAAAAAGAAGCTATACGAGGAATGATATTCCAGAGCATAGAGGCACATAGATCTGTTGATGGTTTAGTCGATCAAATAGATGAAGCGGCAAATCTAATGATTCAATCCATAAACCAAGGGAACAAAATAATAAGCTGCGGTAATGGCGGAAGTGCAGCTCAAGCACAACACTTCTCAGCAGAACTCGTTGGAAGATTTGAAAAAGAAAGAAAATCCTTGCCCTCAATTTCCTTAACAACAGACACCTCCAATCTAACTGCAATAGGAAACGATTATGGATACGATCAAATATTCAAAAGACAACTAGCCTCTTTAGGAACTAAAGGAGATGTTCTAATCTGTCTATCATCATCTGGAAATTCTCCAAACTTAACAGAGGCAATTAACGAAGCAAAAACTAATGGAGTCAAAGTAATCAATTTACTTGGAAAAGACGGTGGAAGAATGAAAGGCTCAGGAGATTTAGATATTATAATCAATTCAGAAAACACCGCAAGAATACAGGAATGTCACATTCTAATCCTTCATATATTAGCAAAGCTAGTAGAAGATTCAATTATCTAATAATTCACTAAAATGGAACTTAAAAACATCTTAGAACTATTCCCTAAAAAGAACATCTTGGTAATCGGAGATATAATGTTAGACAAATACACCGAAGGTTTTGTTGAACGTATCAGCCCCGAAGCACCAGTCCCAGTACTAAGAGTAGAAAACCACTACTACAAACTAGGAGGTGCAGCCAATGTCGCAATGAACCTCTCTAATCTTTCCCCTGAAGGCAACATAACTCTATCTGGCTTTACAGGAAAAGATCCCGAGTCAATTTTCTTAAAAAAGACTTTAGAAGAAAACAACATAAACACTTGTTTAGATGAAAACTCCTCTACAATATTAAAAGAAAGATTCATGGGAAAAAGTTCAGGCCACCCTCAACACATTTTAAGAGTAGATAGAGAAGAAAATAAACCAAAACTATTCACCCAAGAAATAAAAAAAAATTTAATGCACTTATCAGAAAAAGCAGATCTAATCATTTTATCAGACTATGCCAAAGGAACAATAACTCTAGATCTTATAAATACTTTAAACAATTTCAAAAACAAATTAATCATAGACCCAAAACCAAAAAACCCAGATTTCAAATCAATATATCAAGATTCATTAGCAATAACTCCTAATAAAAAAGAAGCTCTTGAAATGTCAGGACTCAATGATATCTATGACGCAGGAATCAAACTCTCAAAAGATTTTAATTCAAATATATTCGTGAAGGAAGGAGGAGAAGGACTTACAATTTTCCCAAATAATAACCATCCCATAAAAGTTCCAACAAATAAAGAAACAAACTTCGAAGAAACAGGTGCCGGAGATACAATGATAGCAGCCATTGCACTATCTCTAGCCACTAATAACTCTCTAGAAAACGCCGCAAAGATCGGAAACCACGCAGCAAGATTAACCGTCAAGAAAATCGGAACTCATGCCCCCACACTCAACGAACTACATAGATCCATAATTGAAAATGAAACTCCTTAATCTTACTCAACTAAAAACCATAACAGATGAATACAAATCTCAAGGAAAAAGAATAGTCTGGACAAACGGCTGTTTCGATCTATTACACCCCGGCCACATCTATTCTCTAAACGAAGCTAAGAAAAAAGGAGATATCTTAATCGTAGGACTAGATTCAGATTCCTCAATAAAAACATTAAAAGGCCCTACAAGGCCATTAATCCCCGAACAACAAAGAATATCTTCTCTAGAGGCCTTAGAATCAGTAAACCACATAATCCTATTCAACTTCGGAGAAGCAAAACAAATAATCAATCATATCAGGCCTCACGTCTATGCAAAGTCCGGCAATTACATGTTAGAAACAATCAACCAATCAGAAAGAAAAATAGTCGAAAGCTACCATGGAGAAATCCATCTAATCCCAGGCTTACCAGGATTCTCCACCACAGAAATCATTAAAAGAATAAAAACTAACAAAATACCTATGGACAGCAGTTTATTCGATAGAACAAAAATTAACTTTAAACCCTTAAACGAAAGAGTAAGCAAATCAGGATTAGAGATAATGGTAAATCCCGATGAAACTCCAGACTCACCTTCACAATACCCAGAGATGATAAAACACATTGCAACCGAAATAAAGAAATCCAAGGCAAACAATAAACCTATAATCATGGCTTTCGGGGCCCACCTAATAAAGAACGGACTTTCACCAATATTAATAAGAATGATGGAAGAAGGTTATCTAACTCACATCGCAACAAACGGGGCTTCAACAATCCACGATTGGGAATTAGCTTATCAGGGAAGAACCGAAGAAGATGTTAGAACCTACTCAAAAGAAGGCCAATTTGGATTATGGGAAGAAACTGGAAAATACTTAAACCTAGCAATAATTGCAGGAGCAGCAAATGGAAGGGGTTACGGAGAATCCATAGCAGAAATGATTCATAAAGATAAAATTGATATTCCAGAAAAATTATTGGAACCAACTATAGAAACATTAAAATCAAGAAACATATTACCAGGATCTACACTTCAGGTTAACCATCCCTACAAAAATTCAAGCTTCCAGGAAGCAGTATTTAGAAACAGCAATGTAACTTATACCGTACACCCTCATATATGTCATGATATAATAGGCAACCATCCGTTAAGCGACGGTGCTTCAATTGGAATAGCCGCTTCTAGTATAGATTATAGAAAATATTTGCACTCAGTATCAAAGTTAGAGGGAGGAGTTTATCTTTCAATAGGTTCTGCAGTTATGTCCCCGCAGATATTTGAGAAAGCGTTATCTGCATCAAGAAATGAAGCAAAACAAAGAGGAAAGGAAATTAAAGACTTTATGATCATAGTTAATGACATCAACGAAGGAGGAGATATAGACTGGAATTCTTCCGAGGAACCTTCAAAGGATAATCCTGCCTATTATCTAAGATTTTGCAAATCATTTCGTAGGGCCGGCGCAAGAGAAATGCAATACATACAAGAAGACAACAAAACATTTTTAACAAATCTTTATCATGAATTAAAGAGTAACAATTAACACAACTACAAAATGGAAGAACAAGAAACAAAACAAGATCCCAATAATCATAATAACATCGAATACCAAGAAAACAACCCCGATCTCAATAAAACAACAAACCATCAAGAAACCACTGCCACCGAACACCTTCCCACCCCAGAAACCTCCCCATCAGAAACCCCCACCGCCGAACAACTCCTCCCAAACTCAAACCATCCAGAACCAATCAACAAGAAAAAACCCCTCACAATAAAAAACATATTTCTAGGTTGGATAGAAGACAACTACGACAAACTTTTTCTTATAATCCTCATAGCCGCATTCATAATCCGAATCCTAGTCTACACAAAAACTCAAGACCAAGCTTTATGGTGGGACGCCGCCGACTACATGGTCAGTGCCAAAAAATGGGGCCTAAACCTCAACGGCCTCGACCTATGGTACTACCGACGTGGATTCCTCTGGCCCATGATCGAAGCCTTCTTTTTCAAAATAGGCCTCGGCGAACTATCCATAAGATTCTTAGTAGCAATCTTATCAACAGGAATAGTCCTAGCTTCCTATCTACTAATAAAAGAAATGTTCAACAACCGTCTAGCTCTCTTAACCAGCATCCCCGTAGCATTCTCATGGGTATTCATATTCTTCACCGGAAGGCCCCTTACAAACTTACCCGCAACATTCTTCTTCATCTTCGCCCTACTATTCTTCTGGAAATCCTACGTCAAAAACCAAGGCCATATCTATTCAATCCTCTTCGGAATCTTCTTCGCCCTCTCAGCACTAATCAGAATGCAATACCTAATGTTCAGCGTAGCCTTCCTCGCATTAGCAATAGTCAAAGAAAAACACAAATTCTTAGTAAGCAAAAAACTCTGGATATCAATAATAGCCTTCTTCATAATCCTAATCCCTCAATTCTATTGGCAGTCAACCAAATTCGGAAACCCAATCCTTGACCTAGCCACTTACTATCTAGGCGTCGGAGGATCACAATCCGGAGAGGTAGGTGTCCAACTCGCCAAATTCTCAGACCTCTTCGTCTACTTCAACAACATCCCTTACATCCTTGACGCCAACCAAGCCGGATACTCAACCCTATTCATCCTCACCCCCCTATACACTCTATTCCTAATCGGATTTGTATTGTTCTTCTCAGACCTGTTCCTAAACCTTAACAAACTCTTCAAATCCCAAAAACTACAAAAAAAATTCTTCATTCTATTCTGGACTTTCTCAGCCTTCCTCTTCCTCGGCTACATCGCCCCTCATCTAGAACAAAGATACATCATGCCCATAATCCCTTTCCTATTCCTAATAACCGTCTACCCTCTCTACTTATCAGCAATCTACATAAAAGACAAATACAAAGACAAATTCAACAACAAATTCAACCCAATAATCATCTTCATAATCATATCCTCAATCCTAATCATCTTAATGATCCCCAACTACAATTTCGGAAACAGCCTAATCGACTCAAAAACCGCAAGCTACAAAGAAATCAAACAAGCCGGAGAATGGATAAAAGCCAACTCAAACCCCGAAGACATAATCATCGGAGGCTCCCTCCCACAACTAACCTACTACTCCGAACGAACAGTCTACCCCTTCCATCTAGCCTACCGTCGTGACATAGAACAAAAACAAGAAGCAGACTTAGACAAATTCATCTTAGAAAACCGTCCATTATATTTCTCAATATCCGGCTACGAAGCCGAAAAAGACTGGGCCTTCGCCTACCCCAAAAAACACTCAGACCTCCTAACTCCCGTCCAAGCCTTCGGCCCAGATCCAAATCAACCCATCCTAGTAATCTATCGATTCGACTATTCAAATATAGAGGCTGTTGCGAGATTAGAGGGGTCAACCATCTAGAGACTAACTAATCATAAACTAACAACATATAATCCATAAAGTAAATCTTTAAATATCCATAATAAAATTTATATCCATGAAACACTTATTCCTAATAAGACACGGAGATTACGATAAATCATCTGGCAGTTTAACAGAAGAAGGCATTAGACAAATCGAATTAACTTCTGCAATGATGAAAGAAATAGTTGGAGAAGATTATGATAGTCATCGTATACTCTCTTCAAGCGCTAGAAGAGCTAGAGAATCTGCAAAAATAATTGAAAAGACATTTGGTCAAGAAGACACCTCTAATTACTTACCTAATCTTCATACCTGGAGCGGAAAGTTATCTCATGATCAGTATAACCTATTTGATAATCTTGTTAGAACGAATAAAGATCAAAACATTTTAACAATCGTAGGGCATTCTGAACTTACTGATCTCTATTCAAAACACTTCGACAACTCAAGGTTTGAAGGATCTGGTAGAATAAAACCTCCTGCAAAAGGCGAAGGAGTCTATTTTAACATAGATTCGGGAACTCTCAAAAACTTATCTAGAGGATAATATCTTCTTATCTCACCAACCTCACTCCCCAAACCCATACAAATAAATATGACAAACAGTAAAAAAATTAACCCTCTTCTTAAACTTAAAATGCTTATTTAACAACTTAACAATCTGATTATACGATGTAATATGCTCATCCGGAACCTCTTTCTTCCCCACCAACCTCCTAACCTTCCTCGATAACAAGTTCTCCGTAGGAATACTAACAACAATATCAAACCCCCTCTCACTAGCTACCTTCTTAAACTCCTCAAGAATTTCATCAATAACCTCATAAGGAACATGCTCAAAAACATCAAGCGCAAATATCTTATCAATCCCAACAAGTTTCCTATAATCCTCAACAAACGTCTTCTCAGGATTATTATCATACCCAAATACCTTATACCCTTTCAACTTCTTCTCCAACCACCCCCCACCACACCCAAAATCCAATATCCTACTACTCCCCCGAAGCCTAGCCAAACATATAGCAGTATCAACCCTCCACCTAAAATACATACGAACAAGCCAATTCCGACTCATATACATATCCTCCAACCGATTATCCTCTCCCTTATTCGGCTCTAAGCCTCTCTCACGATTCTCTTCTTCATTTCCCATTGTAATCTTCTTAGCATCTAAACTATCTAAATTATCTAAACCCTCTAAATTCTCTAAACTATCTCCTTTAATATTTTCAATATCCTCAATTCTCTTTTCCATTTTTAAAAAGCGATACTTACATAGCTTATATTTTTATTTACCATTACCAATATATTAAGCGGAGCGTCCCAACGAAGTGGGATGCGGAGCTTTTTCCGAACCATCATTTAATTCATCCCCACTTTTCCCTCCACCGTCACTTTCATTCCTCTTTTTACCATCTCTCAATCCTTCCTTCATCCCCATCAACCTCTCATGCAACTCATACACATTTAAATCTTTCCTCTCCCCTTTCTTATCCAACAAATAAAACGCCCTCATCTCCTTATCCTTCCCATCATACCCATGCATCCCCTTAACAACCCTATCATTAAAATAATTAGGATAAATCAAAACCCCACTATTAGCCATAAATATCAAATCCCCAAACCTCTTATCCGGCCAATCTAAAACCGAACCATATTCAAGAGGCAACCCCTCCCTAATAACCTTTAACTCCTCATCAGGCCCCCAATACCGCGCCATATCACTATCTATAAAACAATCCCCACTCCTAGGCACCTCAACCACCCTATTAACCTCAACCATCCCATGATCCGAAAATATAAGGTCAAACTCCATCCCCTTAAGCGACTCATCAATCTCTCTAACCGCCTCCCGAATCTCAAGACTATCCGGCCCAAACTCATGCCCCATATCATCCAACTCTCCAAAATAAAAAAAATCAACCCATTCATTCTTAGCAAAATGCCGACCTACACTAACATCCATCTTACTCAACTGCCTAACAGGAATCTTCCCAGTCTTAAACATCTCATACCCTCGAAAAAGCCGAGGAATATTAAACAACACATCAACCCCCAACCTCCCCAACTTACCAAACCTCTCCAACCACTCAAACCAACTAAGCCACTTAAGTTTACCATCCCCTTTCCTAAATATCCCAAGTATACTAGACTTCCCCTCAAACAAAACCTCTATACACCCCCAATGCCCCGCCGTCATCGTCAACTCCCCCCACTCATTCCCCTCAACAAGAGACCTAAGATACGGCGCATACTCCAAATAAGCCGGCTTAAACGCATCAATCATAATAACCTTCAACTTCCTTTTCATTTTCCCATCTACTTTCCCATCTATTCTCTCTTCCATTTTCTCTTTCCCTTCCCCTTCCATCCTAAACCATAATTTTTCCAGTTTAAAAGATTATATCCCCTCAAACAAATATTTATAAACAAAATCAACAACATACCATAATACTATGGCAGACCAAGAATACGAAAAAAAGAAAGCAAAGGAAATGCTCACCCTATCCGACCATACGAAGAAACCCGAGATAAAAAAGAAAACAACCAAGAA
>NZDU01000015.1 GCA_002688875.1 Candidatus Pacearchaeota archaeon
CAGGGTCTGTATCAACATGAACATTCGGATCATGCTTAGTCGGATCACCACCCGTACCCCCTCCAATCCCTGTACTAGGAATTTTATTACTAGGATCCGGACTAACCTCATCTCCTCTAGGTGGTACATTTGTATCTTCTGGTTCCGGATCCGGAGCAGTCACTATCTCAGTATCCTGTCCAATAACTATTCCCATCAAAAAACTAACCGCAAACATACTCACAACTAAATTCAAAATAATAAACATTACATTTATTTTAGCCATTCCCTTTTTACTGATCCAACTGGGCTTAATACCTCTGGAGCTTGTTCCGGGAGTGGTGAGGCGCAACCAGTTGGATCTTAAAAATACTCCGGAGCTTGCTCCGACAGTATTTTTACTGATTAAAAACTTTTTCATCTTCACCTCCATCAGATTCTTCAAAAACAGTCGTATCTTCTTCATTTACTTCCTCAAATTCCTCATAACTCCCTTCTTCAATCTCCTCACTCGTAACCTCAACATATTCATCTCCTGCAAAATTCTCAAACAACCCCGTCTGTATACTCTTCCTCTTACCATCTTGTTTCCATACAATCCCTCCATCAGTCTTAACTCCTAGAAAATTAACATGCGCACCACAATCTCCCATACTAACACAAGCTTTATTCATAGTATCAACCCAACCAGTCTCTAACACCTCGCAATTTTCTTTACATTTCTTCTTCCCAAAAATATCCGTCTTAAACTCTACAACCTGTTTCGAGTTCCCAAAACTACAAACCTCTTTCGCATTACCGTTATCCCAAAACTCAAGTCCCGGAGGATTCGCAGGCAAACAAATATGCCCTCCTTCCAAAACTCCTCGATTTTTACTAGCCTCATCTTCTTGATCTGCCAAATTCTGCACTTCAGTGTTACTAGCACTACCATCATAATGCAAGCCCTGAACCCAAAAACAGTCCCTCTTATCCTCATTCAAACAATCCTCCTCCGTAAATTGATCTATACATTCAGTCCATCTATTAACCCTACAAGCAGCCTCTATAAAATCTCCAAATTCCGGACCATGCTTCTGTTCAATACAAACCTCGTTTCTAAAATCCGCACAAGGTTCAATCACTTCCTCTCCCTGAATACAAACATGTCTAAACTGCCTACTCCCAACACCATCCTTCCCATTTCCTTGTTCTCCCATATATTCACACCAGCTCTCTCCGTTCCTATAATCCTCTCCATTCTGAACATCATAACAATTCAAATCTCTACAAAAATTATCTCCATACCTCGCCCTACCCTCTCCACAAATACTCCCTCCCAAATAATCACAATTACCACAACTATCCGACTCAATATTCGGATCCTCAGAATTACAAGAATCTCCCTTCGGCACTACTTTCTGCCAATATCCAGGATCATTACTATAAATCCTATTAGCATCATAAATATTAGCCAAATTCCCACAACTATCTACAAAATAAACTTCATCTTTCCCATCAACACAAGTTGTCTCTCTAGTCGGCCCGCAATTCGTAGCCAATTCATCTGCCGAACATAAATAATCTCTAAAGAACTCTCCCTGTCCTGTAACATTTCCCCCTAAATCAGAACTCTCCGAACCACTACACTCTTGCCTTGTCGTAAACCTACACTCTCTCCCACCATCCGTCTCAAAAACACAAGCCCCTTTATCAGTAGCAAAAGCCAACAACACACACTGAGCCTCATCCGTAACGTCCGTCCTAAAATTTGTCTCCAACCCATAAATATTACTAAGCCTCTTACATCTAGTCAACGTAACAAAACTAGACTGATCCCCAATCAAACAACACCCCAAACTACATTGCGGTATTTCTTCATCTCCCTCAACCCAAGTCCCAGTAGTCAACTCACAAACTTTCTTAGGTGTATTCTTAGCACATATCCCCTCTTCACTATCTATACAAACTCCAGCCTCACAAAAACTCGTAGCCGCACAACTCGTCGGACTACTTCTAAAACCTTCATCACACTGGTCCTGATTCGTATTCTGACACCATGCCCCACTCACCGTCTTCTCACAACAAACATTAAAACTCGGCGCAACCTGCTCATCCGTAGCTCCATTATCCTGAGCAATCACCAGCCCACTAACCACAACCATAAATACAAAAACAAAAGCTATCAATTTTCTCATCTTACTCTTTCTCCAGTTATTTCCCATATAGCATAAATCACACTTCCTATTATCCCAATCCAAGTTATTAAATTAATATTATAGCCCCAACCATACCTCTCAAAAAGTTGAGTAACATTATTAACAAATAAAACCGAAGAAAAAACTATCAATAATATTATTGATATTCTCCATCTAAACAATCCAAACTCTCTAACCTTCTTTGATTTCAACACCTTTTTATTTTTCATATTGTAACTCTAACCTCCAATTTTTTTAGATTTTTGTTATCTCTCATGGTATCTAAAACATAAACTATAGCACCATGAAATGGCTGTTTATCTCCTCCATCCTTATATCCACTAGTTTGCACATCAATATTAGACATATCTTTCCTCTTCCCCCTAACAAAATACTCTACCATCCTACTCAAACACCCCCTCATCAACCCACCCCGGCGGAATAGGAATACTTTTAATCGCAAAATAAAAACTCTCATCACTTCCCCTATCACTCAAAATATAAATAGTTGTCTCATCCCCTTGCTTCAACTTCTCAACCCTCAAAGACTTATCAAGAAAACTATACTTATCCACAGCCGCATCCCCATATTCAACTTCATTATTCGCAATATCCAAAGCAACAACCACAAAATCATAAATCTTACTACTCTTATCAACTCTAATACTCTTATAAGATTCACTACTCTCTCCCTTACTTATCATCAAATCCAACTCAGTCACCACAATCACATCATTAGGAACCAAGCTCACCTCAATCTTAGGATCCTTAAAACTAACGCTAGTCGTTCCTCGATTCAACGCATCTCTCTCATTCTCCAAACACCTAACCACATCAGCCCTAATAAAATCCTCCAACTCATTCTCAACACTCTCCTTCAACAAAGGCTTCTGCATAACACACTTCTGAAAACTCTCATCAGTAAAACAAATATAATCCACCTTCCTATCTTTATACAAATAATAATTCTCAGGATTAATCGAACCGCCCTGATTCTCTATCAATTCCAACCCACTTTCCAACGGCCCACTAACACACTCCTCCATTTTTTGCAAAGGACTCTTACCCAAAAATATAGATGCAAAATCTTTATTCCCAGAAAACAAAATCACAAGCACAATAAGTATAGCAATACCTAATATAATAAACACTGCAACCTGCCCTCTTTTTTGATTATTCTTTATCATATTTTATTTCCTCCCTTTCGGTCTTAAATACCATTCATGCAATGCCTTAGACTCAAAAGACCTTTTAGCATCTTGCAAATTCTTATAAGAACCTATTTTTTTACCTTTAGGATCATATAAATTATATTCTCTAAAAAGATTATTCCTTTGAATATTTCCGACTGTATTTCCCCTATAATCTTTTATCTTTAATTCCGTTCCCGCCTTACTATCATCAAATCCTTCATATGCATAAGGCTTAACTTCTACAATATTGTTCTTTGAAGAGATATATTTATTAAATTCCTTAGGAGTTATTGAAACTATTTTAAATGGAGGCTGTTGTACATAATTACCTGTTTTATCATCATATTTCCAAATCTCGCTATTTATAGATTTAGAATATTTATTTTTAATCAGTGTATCTCCCGCTTCATATCCTCCAAATTGAACATCTGACAATTTACCAATAATCTTAGTATCAACTTTAGGAGTAATAGAATAACCTGTTTGAGGCAAGGAATGTTCTCCTTCCTTGCTAGCGATGATCTCGTTATTCATAGCCCACTTAACTGTAGGAGTAGCCGTAGGAGAATCAGTTACCTTAATTAATTCTATCCTTCCTTTTTCATTAATATAATATTTCTGAAAATCATCATTGCCTTCCCTATAGAAAACATCTCCATTACTAAGATCAGTAAGATAGGTTTCAGTAACTCCACTACTAGGCAACACAGTTCTAAAGACCTCAATATCACTTCCTTCCAAGTTATAAGCTTCTGTAACTATTGTTTCAGGATCAATATTCAATCTAAAACTTTTACGCTCTCCATTAATTAGAGTTGTTCTTTCAACCCCATTCAACTGCCCTTTCAATCTATTAAACGCGTGCCCCACTTCCCTACATGGTTCACTACACTTAGCAAAAACAGATCTACCTCCAAGGTTAGAAACTTTCATCTCATGTCCATCTCCTAAATCTTGAACAATTTGTGGGAAATCAGTATTACGAACATTTCCACCAAATCTAAACTTTCCATCTTTCTCCAGAATCACCCTAGTACCATCTCTCTCTATTTCAATTTCAGAATTGGTCCTAGCCTTAATAATCGGTTTTTCCCCAATTTCTCTAATTTCACGAATAAACGACTCTCCAACAGGATCTCTCAGATCAGTCAATATTTCTGTTTCACCCTTAACTTTATATTCCACAAACCTCTCTTTTTTCTCTATCACTTTTGGAAGACCAAAAGTTGGCATTTTTATTTCTGATTTTGTATTCTCAAAAGTAGCAAGTTCTGAACCTTCACTTAAGAATCTTCTCCCATCAGGCCGAACAGTTAAAGAACCCGAAAAGATAAAATTAGTAGATTGCTCAACATCAACAATTAACTTATTATACTCTCTTAAATGCTTCTTCTCAATTATATCTTTGCCTTTGATTTTAACCTCACGACCATTGAGTATAATATTCATTAAGCCATCTTCATCAATCTGATACTTACCGTTCTTTGTTAACAACACACCATTTGATGAAAATGATAAATCTCCATCAACCTCTGTAAGATCAACCTCTCCCCCTTGGTGATAAAGCTTTCCATTCCTATATTCACTAACAGTTCCAGAATTAAATACGGCCCCCTCTCTAAATTTTAATCTTCCATCTTCAGTTAGTTCAGTAGTATGTGCTGTTCCATCAACTGACAACTCAGATTTTTCAAATATTTTCTTTAAAACACCAATATCTATACTTAACGATCTTCCATCTTTTTCATTCTTAACTACAATAATCTTCTCACGAATATTAAATGATTGAATCTTAGTTCCTTCACCAAATTTCTCAGCTTTTATTCCATATTTTTTAAGCCAGAATTTTTTTAAATCTGGATATCCATTCAACTTATCTATATTATCTCTAATAGAACTTTCATAACCTTCAAAAACATTTTCACGGTCAAGAATTGTAGGATCATACAATACTGCTCTTTGCAAATTATTAAGAGACAGCTTGGCTGGATCAATAGTAGATTCTGAACCACTTCTAATTTCACCAACGAGTCTTTCATCACTAGCATCATCAGGATCAATCGCTCCAGCGCTAATCTGAACAACAGAAAAAAGAACTAAAACAAATACAAAACAAAAGATCAATTTAACCTGTCTCATCTTCTTCAACCTCCCATTCATAATCAACAACAAATGCATAAATAAACTCACTGTCTTCACTTCCTAATATCAAAGTATACAACACATCACTATCTTCCAGGTAAACGGTCTCAAACTCAAATCCATTATCAACAGCAAGTTGAGTAATATACCCAACAGGCATTTCATTAGGATTCTTCTTCTGTTCTTCAATTATCTGAAACGAGAAATCTCTAGCCTTCTTCAGATCATTATTCATTTCAGAAGAAAATTTTCTAAAATTAGAAGTATCATCTCCCTTTCCAACACTAACAGGAAAATCCAATTCAACCTCAATTAACTCTTCTCCTACTTTCAAAGACTTAACCTTAACAACCTGACTCTTAATCTCATATTCAGAATCACCATAAATCTCAAACTCATTCAAACAAAATCTTAAATTATCTTCCATATATTTAGATAACTCTTCTTCAATCACTCCAACACTAGGAACACTACTTACATTCTCAGACCAATAATACGGAACATTATAATTCAAATAAAACTTACTCAAAACAGGATCATTATAATAGCCTCCCTGTAATCCAACTACTTCTATCCCTTTTTCCAAGGTCTCATCAACACAAGACTGCACAAAATTATAAACAGGATGATCATTGAAAGAACCTTCATTTAAATATTTCCCAGAACTATTAAAATAAATCACTACTCCAATAATAGCGATGACTACAACAGCTATTATAACAAACAAGCTTACCTGCCCTCTCTTATCAAAACCAACATCCATCTTTTTCATTTTCTTAACGCTAATCCTATTTATAAATTTATTTAACTAAGACTTATCTAGCTAACCGGCTTAACCCTAATCTTACCTCCTTTATTTCCATATTGATCACTACATTGAACATAATACGTTTTCAACCTCCAACCGGTNGAATGTTCCTTCCCACTCCCACTCATCTTAGTCGCATTCTCANAAATAAAATTCCTNTTNAAATCAAACCTACATTCAGCATCTTCAGCAGTACTAACCTTCAAACCAAAGTCATAATAAATCCTAGTTATAGTCGGCCCAAACTTATCAATCCTAACTTCAAAACTAGTAGAATTCTCTGCCTTATTCCCAGCAATATCCTCACACATAAAATTTATATTATACTTACCCTGAACTAAATTAACTTCATAACTATGCCTTTTCGAGCCATTAGCCTCTTCATACCTAAACCCATCCCCAAAACCATTGCCCTCCCATCTACATATCGCCTCCCCAGTTCTCGCCCCTCCACTAGTACTCAGCCTAAATTTCGCAGTAACCGGCTCAACACCACTAATCATCTTCTCACCAATCTTAGGCAACACCTCATGAATAAACAACTCACCCTTCGAAATTATAAACTCATAAACAAAACTCTCTGTCATCGTATTCTTATTCTCTGACGTATCCTGACATTTAACATAAAACTTAGTATTATTCAAAAGTCCTGTCAAAGTAGTCTGACATTTCCAACCAAACTGAGTAAATATACTAGGGCTCGTCTCACAATCCAACTCATTAGTCATCTCATCAAAATCCTGATCCAACAAACTATACTTACACTGACTCGGCTCATTCACATAAATCGTAACCTCCTGCTCATCCTCGCCATGCTCCAAATAAGTATTATCTAATGGTTGAGTCAACGTAACCCTCGGTGGCGTAAGATCCGGACCAGGCCGAATACAAGTATTTATTCTATAAGGCTCAGGATTTATTTTCCCGCTAGCCGTCTTACATTTAACATAAAAATCCCACTTGCCCAAATCTTCTATCTCTCGATCCGTAAGATTATATTTATTCTTAAACGCCTCAGGATTCGGAAAAAACAATTTAGTCACATGAGCTGGAAGAATATAATTCCCCTTCAATCCAAACAACTCATACATATCCCCATAACTATCCTTAGAATCATTACTCCATCTACATCTCGCAAACGGATCAACCTTTATCCCAAAGTCAACACTAGTATACGGCTCCAAACACCCCTCATCACTAGCATTAACAATCTTAAACCCATTCCTACTCACATCCTCATATCTATATCCCTCAGATATCGCACTCATCAAAGGACTTATCACCGGCAAAGTCTCATTCTGAGGTTTACTCAAACACAATTCATTCCCCGTTCCTTTATTAGATAAATAACACAAACTCCCCAAACTCTCACATCTATATTCAGTACAAGGAATTTCCAAACTATTGCATTCATTACAATCTCCCCCTCCGGCCGGAGGTTGCCAAGGACCACAACTGAAATCAATATCAATAAACATTATCCAACTTATTCCAAACAAAAACCCTAACATCGCCGCCATCATCGCCGCCATAATACTCTGAGTTATCACATAAGCAATCAATGCAGCAATCATAGCAATTAACATTGAAAGGTCTGGCGGTTGTTCAGGATCTCGATGATCAGTCTGAGCATCGATCGCCGCTTGAACACTACTTATTGCTCCCGTAAACCTCGACAACCCAATTGGCCCCGCCGCCAAATCTCCCAAAGCACCCCAAACACTACTGTCGTTCTTATTAGTCAATATCTTCAACAGCAACGGAGATCCATACGATCCAGAAGCCTCCATCAATTCAAGTTCAAACGCAGATAAATTATTACCATACTCATCCCTCTGTATATCTGGCAACAATCCCGGATTCAAGGTTTCAAAAAACTCAACATTCCCTGGCTCTGCCGGCTTCTGACCTGCTTGCGGTCCAGCATTTGCAGAACCTCCAAGCGCCCCGGGCCCAAGTCTCGGAGCCCCTTTAACCCCATACCCATCATCCGTCCACTCTCCAATATAATTAATATAAGCCCCACAATCTCCAAGGCTAACACAAAACTCATTCATGTCATTAGTAAAAGTAGATGTATGGCATAAACAATTATCAATACAGATACAACCAAAAATTCCACACTGCCAAGTCTCCGTACATCTCTGGGTAGCAGTACTGCAAATCCCATCCGCCGAACTAATTTGATAATATTCCGGAGTAATCTCTCCATCATCATTCAAAACATCCAACTCACTATTAAGATCAAACCCTGGTGGATACTGGGGCAAACAAACACTAAAACTAAAACTCCCTGCCATATCAATATCAATCATATGACAATCAACATTCTTATCGCACTTCGCCCTAATAGCCTCAGCGTCCTCTTCCTGATTATAACCTAAACAATTTCTCCACTGATTCATTCTACAAGCCGCCTGACTAAACGAATCTCCCTCCGCAGTCAAAGCATCTTCTTGAACACAAATCTCATTCCTAAAATCAGCACAAGGAGCCAATCTCTCAGTCCCCAAATAACAAATATGCTTCACATGTCTACTCCCAGCCGGATCCTTCCCATCTCCAATCTTCCCATCATAAGTACACCAACTCTCTCCATTCTTTCTCACCTCCCCATCAACCTCACAATCAACATCTCTACAACTAAACTCTCCATCATCCTCTCCACAATAACTTCCCCTAAACAAATCACAATCCTCCGCGACATCTTCTTTATTATCACAACTATCAAACCAATAAACCTCCTCATCTCCCTCTACACATCCTTTATGATCCCTAGCCTCACAACTTGTCTCAAGTTCTGGATCCGAACAAAACCTTCCCTCATGATCAAAATTACTCTCGCTTCCCGTCCTAGAAACACATTCCTCCAAAGTCGTATAAACACACTTCTTCTCATTATCCGAATCAAAAACACAAGCCCCTTCCTTATCTCTCTCCACATTAAACAAACACTCAACCTCGGTATCCGAATCTTGATCAAATCTCCACTCCGTCAAAATATCATTATTCTCCGTATTCCCCTCATATTCACAATTGGCCTCAGTAGTCCACTTAGCCTGATTACCCAAAACACAACAGCCCAACTTACACTCCTGAACATTACACTCAGCCCCTTGCTTAAACGTCCCATTTATATTCTCACAATCAACCTTCGAAGTAGCAAGATTACACAATCCCGTATTCTCACTTATGCAACAACCCACTTCACAAAATCCAGTCGTCTCACAATTCGACGGAGAAACTCTATAACTCTGATCACACAACTCCGAATTCACATTCTGACATGTATTCCCATTTACAGTTTGCTCACAACAAACATCCCCTGGAGCCGCACTAACCGAACCAATTCCAAAAGCAATATTATCCCACCATTTTTCTTTATCATTATCTTCATCCCCTCCCTCACTAAAACTCTCTTTTCCCACATCACCTAAACCTCCCAATTTCAAACTATCCACTTCATCAATCACTCCCTCAATATAATCTCCATACTCATAAAAAATCCAAGAAAACGAAAACACCGCAGTTATCATCAAAAATATCTGAACATAACTCACCACAGCTTTCTTAGTAAAAAGATTCTCCTTACTTACTCTAACATCAACCTCTCTTTCCATTTTAATACCCATCCGGCAAAGGACAACTTCTAATCGCAAAAGTAAAACTCTCACCACTAGCTCTCTCACTAACCCTATACACTATATTAGCATCTCCTCTTATAAATTTAGTTATGTCATATTCAGGATACAATATCATATGCCCCAACTCGTCAAAATTACAATATTGAGCTTCCTGATTCGCAACCTTCATCCCCAACTCAGCAAGATTATAAATCGGATGCGACATACTCATCTTAAACCCTTCAAACTTCCGAACTTCATCATCCCTCACCATCTCAAACTGTTTATCTATCTCAACAAAAACAACCTTAGGTTGCAAAACCGTCCTTAACTCCATCGGACTACTAGTAACTTCATACCGCTTCCTCAACCCACTTTCCAAATTAAAAAAACAATCAGAAACAATAGGCCTAATATAATTAGTTATCTCATTCTCGATATGCTCAATCAACAAAGGCCTTTGATTAACACACTGATAATAATAATTAAAATTATAACATAAATACGCAACCTCCTCATCCTCAAACTGCAACGATCCCTTTGGATTAATATCTCCTCCCTGTTTACTCAATATCCCTATCGCTTCCTCAACCGCCTCCCGAACACAACTCTCCACAAACGCCTGCGGATTATTCTCATCCAACAAACTAACTTCCGGCGGATTAATCAAAAGAAAAACAATCACAACTCCAATAATAATTATCAAAGCCATAATAACAAATATGAATATCTGGGATTTTTTGTTATACTCAAAACTTAAAGCAATTCTCTCAACCATAAATTAATTCCCTCCTTTTTTATTCTCTCAATCTTTTTATCTAAAGTTAACTCCATTAGATTTCTTTCCGCAGCTCCCTTACTAATACCCAATAGAGATGCAACCTCTGAGGTAGTTAGTATTTTATTACTTTTAAATAGATTGTAAACTCTATTTAAATTCGAATAAGTGGACTCTTCTTCGAAACTTATTAAATGTAATCCCTCAACTATAATCGTAGGAACCCCTAATTCAACATCTTCAACAATACAAACAACCTTATCAACGCCATCAGCAGGATGCTTATGCAAAATAAAATTAGAAGATTTAGTTTCTAGTTCAACTCTCGATTCTTTCTCACTTTCGATCATGACAAAATCTGGAAAGGACAATGTAGAAGATGCAACAATCTTAGAAAATCCAAGATCCTTATAGTTTTCTATAAACCAGTTCCTAAAATCTGACTCATTTCTTATTCCTATCATCCTCACCCTCCTTCAATAGTTCAATTGCCTTCTCAATAATATGAGACTTATTTCTAAACTTCCCATCTTCAAGTAAGGAATTCAATATCTTTTCAGTCGTATCCTCAATAGTAGCAGAAATTCTAACCTTCATTTTCATCAAACTATAAGTATATCACCTCTTTTCCCTCAGTATTACTTAATATTACTCTATATTATCTAGTAATAAAAGATAACATAAAATATTAATTAATATTATTTAGTAATATAGTTATATAAAGGTTTTGGTAGAAGAAAATATATTAATCCAAGAAAAATATTTCTAATCCTCCGTCTCAACCCTCGGAGCCAAAATAAAAAACAACTCAACCAACGGTGTATTAAACTCCAATTTCAACGGATAATCATTCGAGAAATTAATAATAGTCTTATCACTTATCTTAGTCCCCTTAACAATCTTCTGCAAATACTCCAAGGAATACTTCGAAGCCGCCTCCTCAGCAGTTATCTTAACCTCATCCGTAAACTCCGACTGAAACGAATTAAGAGATCCCTTCCCACGAATCACAAACTTATCAGCAGAAGAAACAAACGAACACGAATCAGCCACAACCGAACAATCCTCAATAGCCTCAGAAAAATCCACACTACTCATCTCAACCTTACTCACAAAATCCAAATTAGGAATCGGCTTCTCCTCTCCTTCAACGTCAATCAAAGCCAAACTAAACTCCCTCTTAATCTTATCCTGAATAGTAATCTTCAACTCATTATCAACACTCTCCATCCCAACCACACTCCCAACCTTAACCCTCCGAAGTACAGCCTTCAAATTATCCAAACTAACCCCCAAAACCCTCTCCCCCTCAACCTCCAACGTACTAAACGCACTCGAAGGCAACTTAAAAAGTATCATCGCCACATTCGCCGGATCTATCGCACTTATACTCAACCCCTCCCCACTAACCTTCATCCTAACCTCAAGAACAAGATCCGAGATTATCCCTATAACATCTGCAAATATCTTCGGATTTTCTAATCGTAGTTTCATTTTCTCTTTATTCTTTAATGAATACATAACCTCTTTTACTTGTTCTAGTAAGGACTCTTGTCCTATCATCACTTAAAAGCTCATATGCGCGAATTTCTCGTTGTGTTGAAGAAGCTGGATCAGAAGAGTCAAGATGATCATAAAATAACCTTACGTGTTCATCAACTCTAATCTCAACAGAAATATAACTGTCATCATTCCAAACAAAATCACAATTTCTATCCTTAGTTCTTATTTTAATCTCTAGACTAGACCCTGCATTAGGATGTTCATGTTTATCAGATTCAATAACTACTCCTGACATCTCACTCATTCCCCTTTCACTTCTCTCATGCACTACTTCTTTAACATGTTTCATCCTATTCAAAACCCCTTTCATCTTTTAAACATTATTATAATAAACTACCTATTACTATTAAAAACAAAGAAACAACAA
>NZDU01000016.1 GCA_002688875.1 Candidatus Pacearchaeota archaeon
GATAAGAATAATAAGGGTAATAAAGATAATAAGGTGATGGTTTTTCAGAGGAAGCATTATAGTTGGCCGGATATGCCGACGGGGTTTCAGAAGACGATTAGTGGGGCTCATTCTGATTTTGTGGGGGTGGATGGTAAGTTTGAAGGGATTGGGATAACTGAAGTGCATTTGGAAGAGGATCCTGCGGCTTGGAATCCTGATAGTGGGAAGGTGGACTATAATCGGGCAGGAGTGCCGTTGATGGAGGTGGTTACGGATCCAGAGTTTAGTTCGAGTGGAGAGGTGGAGGGTTGGTTGAAGAAATTTGTTTTGACTCTTTCGTATATTAAAGCTTTGAATAAGGATGCGGGGATTAAGGCGGATGTTAATGTTAGTATTAAGGGAGTGAGTGATAGGGCTGAGATTAAGAATGTTAATTCTATTAGGGAGATTGTTCGTGCTATTGATAGTGAGATAGATCGGCATGTTAGGGAGAGGCCTAGAGGGATGGAGACTCGTAGGTGGAATAGTGAAAAGGGGATTACGGAGTTGATGAGGAGTAAGGAGGATCAGGCTGATTATAGGTTTATTCCGGATCCGGATTTGCCTGCGTTGAAAATTGAGAGAAAGAGAGTTGGTAAGTTGGAGAAGGGGTTGCCTGAAAGTCCGATGGAGAAACTTTCTAGAATTATTAAGAAGTATAAGATTGATAAGAAGGATGCCGGGGTTCTGACTGGGAATTTGGAGATTGCCGAGTTGTTCGAAAGTATTATTGAAAATAAAGGGCTTGATGCTAAGTTTGTTTTGCCTTGGATAACTGTTGAATGGTTTGGGGTTTTGAATTATAATAAAAAGACGATGAGTGATGTTGAGGTTAAAGTGGAGGATTTTGTTGAGTTGCTTTCTTTGATCAAGAGTGGGAAGATTACTCCGTTGATGGGGAAGGATATAATGAGGAGGTTTGTGCCTAAGTCGTTTTCGGCTTTGAAGGAGGTTGAGAAAGGGGGGAAGGTTGATAGTGAAGGGGAGTTGGGAAAGGTGGTTAATAAGGTGGTTGAGGAAAATTCGAAGTCTGTGGAGGATTATAGGAATGGGGAGGGGAAGGCTTTGAATTTTTTGATTGGGAAGGTGATGCAGGCTACGGGGAAGCGGGCGGATTATGTTGTGGTTAGGAAGTTACTTGAAGAAGAGTTGAAGTGATTGTTTTATAATATCTTCTAATTTATTATTTTAGAGAATTTTTCTTTGATGTTTTCTAATTTAGCTTGATTTATTTTTCCAATTTTCTTGATAATTAGTTCTTTGTCCATTTTTAATATGTTCTCAACTTTAACAACACATTGAGAAAATAATTTACCTTCTTCAAGTTCATTGTTATTTAAGGGTAGGGTATATTTATCTTTTGAGATATTAGTAGTGATTCCTATAACTATTAAATCCTCAGAATGATTGTTAAAATCTTCATTACTGATAACTACTACTGGGCGTACCTTTCTTCCGGACTGATCAGAGAATGGAAATGGGACTAGAAGAAGATCTCTTTGATTTATCATAAATATTTGCTCCAGACTTCGTCGTCTTTTTTGTTATCCCAAATTCTGTTCATTGATTTTTCTGCTAGTAACATCCATCCAATTTTTTCTTTCTTATTTCTTTCTAGTTTATCCATGATAAGATTTCTAATAAATTCTGACTTAGAAGGATAATTTCTTTTTTTAATGAATTCTTCAAGTTCTTTTACTTCTTCTTCTGGTAGTTTTATTGTTATTGTTTTCATGGTAATCCTTAGGGATTACTTATTTAAATAATTTTAGATATCTGATTTATAGATACATTTAAAATTAGAATAGAAAAGGGTTCGAATTTTCTTAACTAGATACCGTCTGACTCACATCTTTTATAGTTGACTATTCTATATAAATCTTTCTGTTACGATGGAGGCATTGGGACTCGAACCCAAATCTAACCGTGAGTCAAACGGTTGCTTTATCCAGTTAAGCTATACCTCCACCAATTTGAATAAAGAAATTGTTGTTATATAATTTTCTTTCTTGCAACGTTTTAAATACTAAATTTTCTATTAATAAGAAAGAGGTTAATTAAGTGGCATTTTATTTACCATTCGTAGGGGCATTTTTTGAGGCTAGCCTTGCGATTCTGCTTAAGAAGATATTTAATAAGAATAGTATAGATTTTAGGCATTATTTGTCTTATACTTTTGGGGCGATTGTTCTCGTTTCGTTGCCGTTGATTTATTTTTTGTTTAGTGTTGGTGATGGGGCGATGAGGGCTAGTAGTTTGATTATATTTGGGTTTATGATTTTTGTTTCGATTTTGGCTAACTATTTTATGTTTTATAGTTTGAAGCATGAGGATTTGGCGAAGATAGAGCCGATTAGATTGATGCAACCGTTGTTTGTTATATTGATGGTTTTTGGGTTGAGTTTTTTCTTTTCGATTTATGAAAGTGAGAGGAATTATTTGATATTGGGGTTGGCGTTGGTTGCTAGTTTGTCTTTGGTTTTGGCGCATATTAGGAAGGATCATTTTGTGTTTGATAAATATTCGGTTGCTGCTTTGTTTTCGAGTTTGTTTTTTGGTATTGAGTTTGTTATTTCGCGTCCGTTGTTGGAATTTTATAGTCCTTTTACGTTTTATTTTATTAGATCTTTGGTTATATTTTTTATAGGTTGGACTTTTTTTCATCCTAATTTTGTTCCTTTGAAAAATGGGACTAAGTGGTTGTTCCTTATTACTGGGGCTGGGGCTGTTATTTATAGGGTGATATTGTATTACGGTTATTTGACTTTGGGAGTGATTTATACTACGACTGTTTTTATTATGGCTCCTGTGCTTGTTTATATTTTTGCTGCAATGTTTTTGAAGGAAAAGATTACTAAGAGGCAGATTGTTAGTTCGGTGGTGATCGTAGCGTGTGTGGTGGGGGCGATGTGGGTGGGGGGTTAGTGTGGGGTTTAGTGGTAGGCTAAATGTTTATAAGAACTAGTTTCTTCGTAGTTTTATGTTTAGAAAAAAGAGTAATGCGCCTAAGTTGAGGGTTCGAAATTCGCGTAAATTGTATATCCCCTTTTATTTGATGGTTGTGGTTTTGTTTGGAGTTATACTTTATGTGCAGTATGTTGGGAAGCCGTTGAACAATATGGCTTTTAATTTGGTTTTGGTGTTTACTGTTGTTATGTTGTTGGCTACGGAGATTCATCGGTTGGGGAATGTTTATGAGATTCATGATAATTCGATAGTGCATAGTAATGGTTATCTTAAGATTCGGAGTAAGAGGATAGAGTTTGGGGCTTTGAGTGATATTGATGTTGAGCAGACTGCTTGGCAGAGGATTTTTAATTTTGGTGATTTGATATTGTTTAAGTTTGCTGAAGGGCCGACGCTTAGAAATCTGAATAAGCCTCATGATTTTGCAGATATAATTGAAAAGGAGATTGTGAGGACGAGGGAATGATAGATGAAGTAGCAGATAAAAATGGGAGACAGCAAAATTAGAAATTTTGAGCCTACCATTTTCAAAGGTGATAGATAAAAATGGGAGATGAAGTAGAGTTTGTTAAGGATGAGAATAAAGCTTCGGGGAAGTTTAAATGGAAGTTGTATTTGGGATTGGTTTTTGTTGGGCTTTTGTTGTTTATTGGGTATACTTCGTTTTTTAATCCTGATTTGATCGGGTTGACGGGGAATGCGGTGGGAGTTGATAAGGAATTTGATATTGAGGATGCGGTGGGGTTGAATGCAAGGTTGGGGATACCTGGTTTGTTGGTTGTAGATTCTGGGTCTGATAAGTTAAGTATAAGAGTTAGTGAGCAGGTTGATTTTTTGATAGGGGATCAGAAGGTTAGGTTGTCTAAGGGAGATAGTATTGTGGTGGATGATTTTGGTGGGAGAGTTAGTGTTGAAGGGAAGACGATCGTGGGGTTGGAGGGTAGGGGGAGTAGGGTTTTTATTGATGGTTTGCCTATTTCTCATAAATCTGATTCGTTGATTAAATTAAGTGTCGAAGGCTTGGGGTATAGTTATATGGAGTTTGAAAATGTGTATCTGGAGTCTTTGTCATATATTACTTCGGGATTGGTGAGGATAAATGAGGATAAGTTAGTTATAAGATTAGATGAGGAGAGTTTTGCTATTGATAGGTTTAAGGGAGATTTGACGATTAGTAATGATGTGAGGGTGGATGGGAAAATAGATCGGAGTAATGTTGATAATTTGGTTAAAGATTCTGACTATAGTTTAGAGGAAGAGCTCGAGGATGATTCCGAGAATGAAGATAGCGCTGAGTAGTATTATTATTGGCCAGTTTATAGGTACTTGGAATTCGGGTTTTCTAGTTCCATGATGTTTTGACTTTTTTGCCATGATGAGAATTAGGATGGCAGTTAGCCCTCCAGATATTACTCCTCCAATTCCTAGAATATTTATGAAGTTTAATTGATTGATTTGGTCGAGAAAAAGATATGCGAGTAATGGGATTATGGTTACGAGGAGGTATGAGTTTCTTCTTGAGAATCTTAGGTCTAGTTCGAAGACATCTAATAGTGAGAAGCTTAGAACAAAGTAGCTTGTGAGCATGGTGAAGATTCCTAAAATAATAACGAGTTTTCCTAGTCCTAGAGTTGCTACTTGTGGGACGTTGGTTCCTAATACTCCTACAAAAACGGCGCTGAAGATTATGTAAATTATTATAGGGATTATTGATCCTAAGAGGATTGCTTTTTTTAGTTTTTTTTCGTCGCCTTTTATTTCTTGTCTTAATTCTGGAATTACTGAGAATCCTATTAAGGCGAATAAAACAACTCCGATTGGTAGAAAGAAATTTGAGTAATTTAATGTGGTTAAGTTTTCTGTTTGAATTTGGGGGAAGAACCAGACGGTTATGATTGCGATTAGAGTTATGATTATTATTACTCCGTAGGTTTCGACTTTTTTTAGTCCCTTGAGGCCTTCTCTTAATAGGAATATCATTGTGAGCCAGAATGCTAGTGCTAGATGTCCAGTGTATTCTTGAGAGTTTGTTATTAATGTGGATAGGCTTTGACCTTCTCCGATTAGGTAAGCTATTAGTGCTGAGTAGATACCGAAGATTACTGCAAAGAACATGAGCCATTTGCCTTTTTCTCCTAGGTATTCTTTTGCTAGTCCGGGTAGTTGATGGAGTTCTTTAGTTCTTAGAACTGTTTCGCCTAGGCAGAGTAAAGTGTATGTGATTATTATTCCTAAGAAGATGATCCAGAAAGCTCCTAGAAGGAATCCTGATTGTGAGAAGACGTAAGGAAGGCCGAGGATTCCTGCGCCGATTATAGATCCCGATAGGGTGAATGCTGTTGCGAGGAATTTTTTGTTTAGCATGTTCTCTTTTTTATTGGGAATGAATAAAGATTTAAATAGTGATTGGTTGACTATAATTAGATAGAAGGTTCATTAATTTATTGATGAAACCATCTGAGCCTGTAGTTCAATGGATAGAATAATCGGTTTCGGCCCGGTTGATCGGGGTTCGAGTCCTCGCAGGCTCATTATATTTAAAAATGGTTATTGGTTTGTTGATATATGTTTAGAGATTTATATGTTAAGGCTACTGTTCAATTAGATCAATTGATTTATTCAAGTAAGTGTTTTTTTGGATATAATCCTAATGGTACGGTTTTGGTTAGAGATAATTTGGATGATTTAGATGGTTCTCTTGGATTTCCCGAGTATGGGGGAATTGTTAGTGATGCGATCTTATTCTTGGAGAGTATATCTAAGTCTAGGTGTTTTGATCTAGATGATGGTAGGTGTGTTGAAAGAAGTAGTTCTTGTATTGAAAAGGATAAATCTTGTATTGAATCTAGGTTTGAGGAGTAAGTAAATCTTTATAATGGGTTGTTTCTGAGAATTATTATGGTTAGTGAATATAGTGATGAGATTAAAAAAGATATTGAGTTAATTGAGAGGTATCAGAAAGAGATGACTTTGCTTGGGCAGGCTTCGGCGTTGTTGCATTGGGATAATTCTACTTATATGCCTAAGAATGCGGCTTTGGGTAGGGCTGAGCAGCTTGCGTTTCTTAGGTCGTTGGTTCATGAGAAGATGACTAGTTTGGAGTTTTCTGAGAGTGTTTTTAGATTGTTGGAAAGGAAAGATGAGTTGAGTAGTAGGGATAGATTGATGGTTGAAAAGTTGAGTAAGAATATTGGGAAAGCTGGAAAGTTGAGTAAGGAGTTTGTTGAGAGGCTTTCGAAGACTTGTTCGATGTCGTTTGATGCTTGGCAGAAGGCTAGGGAGAAGAAGGATTGGGAGATTTTTAGGCCGCATTTGGAGAAGGTTGTTGAGTTGAAGAGAGAAGAGGCTCGGTTGTATGGATTTTCTGGAAGTTTGTATAATGGGTTGATGGATGATTTTGAGGAAGGGATGAGTGTTGAGAAGATTCGGCCGGTTTTTGAGAAGTTGAAGGTTGGGTTGATTGAGTTGCTTTCTAGGATTGAGAGTAGTGATCGGTATAGGGAGCAGGAGGAAGAAAGTGGTGGAGGTATTAAGGAGAAAGAGTTTCCGCATGCTATGCAAATTGAGATGGCTAAGGAGATGGCGGTTAGTTTGGGGCTTTCGGAAGATTATGGGAGGTTAGATATTAGTGAGCATCCTTTTTCTACGCATATTGGGCAAGGGGATCTTCGGATAACGACTAATGTTAGGGATGATCCGTTTTTTAGTATAGGCTCGACGATTCATGAGACGGGGCATTCATTGTATGAGTATGGGTTGCCTGATGATGAGTGTTATAATGTTTTAGGGCAGGCGGCTAGTTATGGGTTGCATGAAAGTCAGAGTAGATTTTGGGAGTTGATGGTTGGGATGAGTGAGGAGTTTTGGAGGCATTTTTTTCCGAAGTTTGATGAGAAGTTTGGGTTGGACGGGCGGTTTGATGATTGGTTTAGGGAGTTGAATATGGTAAAGAAAAGTCCTATTCGTATTGAATCGGATGAGGTGCATTATTGTTTGCATATTATTATGAGGTTTGAGATTGCGGTTGGGTTGATTGATGGGGCGATTGAGGTTAGGGATTTGCGTGAGGTTTGGAATTCTAAGATGATGGAGTATTTTGGGATTGAGGTTAAGGATGATAAGGAAGGGGTTTTGCAGGATGTGCATTGGAGTGAGGGGTATTTTGGGTATTTTCCGAGTTATGCGATTGGGACGATTTATGCTTCGCAGTTGTATTCGAAGATGGTTGAGGAGCTTTCTGGGATTAAGGATGAAATTAGTGAAGGTAGGTTTGAAAGGGTTCGGGATTGGTTGTGCGATAGGGTTCATTGTCATGGGTCGAAGAAGTTGGCGGATGATATTGTTAAGAATGTTTGTGGTAAGGGGTTGGATGTTGATGCGTTTTTGGGGTATTTGAATGGGAAGTATGGGGAGTTGTATGGGTTTTGACCGCAACTCTTTAAAACTCTTGGTTCTTTGATTGCGGATGAGTAAGAAGGATAAATTAAAAAATGGGAATGCTAAAGATAACAAAGGTATTAGTGTGAATAAGGATGATTTTTCTGAGTGGTATTCTCAAATTGTTCAGAAGGCTGAACTTGGTGATTTAAGATATAATGTGAAGGGGTTTTTGGTTTTTCAACCTTGGAGTGTTTTGTGTATGGAGAAGATGTATAGATATTTTGAAAAGGCTTTACAGTCTAATGGGCATAATCCTTATTTCTTTCCGACTTTAATTCCTGAGGAGAATTTTAATAAAGAGGCAGGTCATGTAAAGGGATTTTCACCTGAGGTTTTTTGGGTTACTCATGGGGGAGATACTAAACTAACTGAGAGGTTGGCTATGAGGCCGAGTTCTGAGACGGCTTTTTATCAAATGTTTAATTTATGGGTGAGGAGTTATAAAGATTTACCATTTAAGACCTATCAGAGGGCTAATGTTTTTAGATATGAGACGAAGGCAACAAGGCCTTTTTTGAGAAGTAGGGAATTTCATTGGATTGAGACACATTGTTGCTTTGCGACTTTTGAAGATGCAATGAAACAAGTAGAAGAAGATATGGAAGTTACTAAGGATATTTTGCATGATATTTTTGGGTTGCCTTTTTTGTTTTTTGAGAGGCCAGGATGGGATAAGTTTCCGGGTGCTGAGAGAACTTTTGCAGCTGATGTATTAAATCCAGATGGTAGGGTTGTGCAACAACCTTCAACTCATGTTATTAAACAAGATTTTGTAAAGGCGTTTGATATTAAATATGTTGATAAGGATGGAAAGGAGAAATATGTTTGGACGACTTGTTATGGTCCTGCAATGTCTCGTATTTTTGCTAGTGTAGTTATTGTTCATGGGGATGATAAGGGATTAAGGTTTCCTTGGGAAATTGCACCTCGGCATGTAGTGATTGTTCCTATTGGGGATGATAAGAGTTTGATAAAAAAAGCAGAGGAGTTAAAGAAGGTCATTGGTGAGATAGGTGAAGTAATAATTGATGATAGTGATAAGAGTAATGGTGAAAAGTTTAATGAGTGGGAGATGAAAGGGATTCCAGTAAGGATAGATTTGGGGAAAAGAGATATGAAAGATCATAAGTTAACCGTTTTTAGGAGAGATTTGAATAAGAAAGAAGTAATTAATGAGAAGGATTTGATTAAGTATCTGGAAAAGGTTAAGAAAGAAAGTTTGAAGAATCTTATGAGGCAAGCTGATAGTTTGTTTAATGATAGGATTAAGAATGTTAAGAATATTAACGAGATGAAGAAAGCGATTCTTGATGGGAATATTGTTAGGTGTGGGTTTTGTTCAATTGATGCTAATGGGGAGAAGTGTGCTACGATTGTTGAGAAGGATGTTGGGGCCAAGGTTAGGGGATCTAATTTAGTGAAAGAGAAGGCAAGTGGTAAGTGTGTTATTTGTAATAAAAAATCTAAGAATGTGGTTTATATTGCTCGGGATTATTGATAAGAAGATTTTTATAGGGGTTTAGGAATTTTAGTTTTTTGTGGTTTTTGAAAGGGAAGGTTTATAAGTTATGATTATTGGGGGTTTTTATGAAAGAGATTAGGGATAAACATGCTCAAGAAGATAAGCCTATGTATTCGGAAATGGTAAGAAAAATGTATCCTGAGTTGGCTACGGGTCGTTTGGGTGTTACTGTTTCTACTTTGAGTATGGATCATTTAGTGGATTTGGTTTTTGGATTTCCGCTTAAGGATGTTGTTTCTAGTTATGGGAATAAACAAATTTCTCAACTTCCCAAAACTCCTACAGAAACTAGATCTTTTGAGGATATAGTAGCTGGCGACAGGAAAAGGCAGTACGATCTGAATACTACTAGAAGTATTGATGTTCATTATTAATCCTTAAAACACCTAGCAACAATAAGTGGAAATAATAAAGTTGCATCACCGAAAACTTTTATTGAAGTTGGTTCTTTATCTAAGACACCTACGGTTTCTTCGATGGAGCTTCCCTTATTACTAGGTTTGAGTTTTCCCCAGCTTACTGCTTCGTCGGGCCTTGCGTTGGAGTCGGCTCCGTCCCATTCTTCGCCGGTGTTGATGTAGACGGAGTAATCGCTACCGTTTCGCATCATGTTGGTGTTTAGGATGTGGTGTTTCATTATTCCTCGTCCTAGGATTATTAGTCCGGTTTTTTTTCTTGTTATTGTGTATTCGTTTAGTTTGTGGATGTCGTTGGCTATGTCTATTTTGAAATCTGGGTGTTTGTATTGGAAGAAGTGGATCATGTCGCCTAAACTGCCGTCGGTTATGGCTGGACAGTAAACATCTATGTCGTTTTTGTAGCACCAGTAATAGATGCTGTTTGGGTTGTTTATTTTTTTACCTAGAATTTTAATAAGTTCTGAGACTGTTATGATTTTTCCTGTTGCTTTTTGGTTTTCGTAAATTTCTTCTAAGATCGGGTTTATGAAATCTTCGAATTTGCAGTAGCGTTCGTTTGGTACGAAGATGTTTCCGGTTCTGTTGACTCCTTCTTTGTTTAGTAGTTCTCCGGATGCTGAGAAGGTTCCTAGTTTGAAATCGCCTAAGCATTTTATTATGTCTTCTTCGATTCCTCCGGCGGTTGTGACTATTGTGTGGATTTTGTTATGTTCTGCTAAGTATCTGAAAATGTCTCTTAATCCTGATGTTACCATATTGCTTGTGTATCCTAAGTAGATGGTTACTTTTTCTTCTTGCATTTTGTTTATTATGTTTATTGCTTTGGCTAGATGGGTTGCTTGGAATCCTGTTGTTAGGTAGGAGTCTAATAGCTTTTCGTAGTTAAGTGGTTGGTTGAAATCGTAGCCTTTGATTTTTAGTCCTGTTGGTTCTATTGAGGAGAACATGACGTTGTCTCTGCCTGTTTGTTCTGGGGATTTTTTGTTGTTGTTTGATGGTTGATTTGACATTGTATTGATATAATTAATGGATTTTAATTAGGGAACACTAGTTAGAATTACTTTGGTATTGCTAGGGATTCTTGCAATGTTGTTGTGTTCATGATTTTATTGAATTGTTTTGGTATATAAATGTTTATAATTTAATGAGTTGATATGAATCGATGATTACTGCAAGAAATGCTGTTATTCCTTTGGTTATGGGTTTATTAGCCAATATAATCTCAGGATATTTATTTTATCTGAATATAATCAATTTTAATTTGTTTTTATATCTTATAATTGGATCTATATTTGTAATTGTGATTTTGATAACTCAGGCCAATAATTATGAGATTGAGACGAGATTGACTAGTCAGGAAAAATTGCAGGGTTTATTTATGGAAAAGCTTAAAATACATGAACAGCTTATAGATATTAAAGTGGAATTGAGGGAACTAAAGAGAGAGGTTTTTGGCTCATGAAAAAAGGAGATCCTGCTGATGTAGTATTAGATATATTGAAGTATGGGTTGATAATATCGATGGTTGTGATATTAGGGTATGGGGTTTTTAGGTTGTTGGTTTAGAGAGTGGTAGATTAACTCTAATAAATAAAAAAGAAAAAGGGTTCGATTTGAATGGTTGAACCCAACTACCTGATACACAATGTTTACTTTAGTTGCTGGAGGTATTTAAATATTTCATTTTGTTTTTGTGTTTGCGCTGGAGTGGCAGAATGGTTATTGCAGCTGTCTGATACACAGTGTTTCTTAGAGGTTATGGGTTTGATTCCTATTTTCGGCGTTTACTTACGTGTGATAGGATAAATATTAATGGAATACAATATATTACTGATCTCGGGCGATTACATTGTATAACTTATTAAATAGAAATGTTTAAAAAGAGGCTATTATTATTGAATTTATGACAGAATATAATGAAGCACAAGTTTGGTCTGTAGTTCATGGAAACAACCATCCATCATTACAGGGCGATGAAAGATCAATATCTGGATATATACCTTTGGTTGAAGAATTGTTTCCTGGTATAAACTATTTTTCTACGACTGGATTTAATCAAGTTATAAGAGATTATGCTCAACCTGCATTGAAGAAATTATTTCCAGAAATGGTTGATAAACCTGCAGATGAAGTAAGTAGGGATAGAACTGTTAATGTAGATGCCTTCTTACCTTCTGATGGATATGAGCATTCAGATAATCCAGAATGGAAGGGTCAATTAGAAGCACTTTTAGCATAAATTTTTAAATGGTTCATTAGATTGACATTCTTAATTATAAGGGTACAAAACAAATTCATTCTGCTGAGTGGTAGTGTATTTATTAAATCATTTATTGATTATCTAATAACTCCTGCATCCTATTAATTGCACTATCTGTTTTTAGAGTAATATAAGCACGTGCATCAGATAATCCTGGAGTTCCACCTCCTTCAGGTCTCATTAATTCAAATGCTTCACTTGTAAACAAATTTGCATTAGGCAGAGAAAGATTCTGTAAGACTGCTACTAATCCATTAGAAACTGAAGAAACAAAATTGCCATTAAGTTCCTTAGCTCTTAAGACTTTTTGTCTATAGAAATCTAATTTTTTATCTTCAACACATCCTATTAGAAGAGCATAATTACCTATTGAAGTTCCAAAATTATTATCAGATAAACTATCCATAATACTAAGTTCTATTGCCCCATCAACAAAGAGAGACCTATTATTACCATGGACTTCTTCCTCTCCAAAGAATGAACTTTGATGTGTTCTCAAATGATATGCAAAACTTGTTACATGACCTATTCTTAGTTTTTTTGAAGTTGCTTTCATAAAATCTTCATAAACAGTATCCATAAATAATTCAGAATATTCTAATGGAACTGAAAGAGCATATAATCTTATTTGTTTTTTCCCAGAATTAGTTTCATTTCTACTTAAATGTTGAAAAAAATCTGCTTCTGTTTCAACCCCTTCAAAAGCTAAATATTCTTTTTGTTTAGAATCTACTTCTTTACTATGCTTATCCAATCCATCATAATCTATTCCACTCATTTTACTACTAAACTTCCTTATTTTCAATAAAAAGATGGCTATTTAATAATTTATATTATGCAAGGATTATATAAATTCTAATCACCTAATTACAATAATTTAATGGCACAAAGCAAATTCATTCTGCCGAGTAACGGCGTTTTTTTAGCAAATAGTATGAGAGTTATTATTTATTTTCCCAAAATCTCCTCAATCTTTTCTTTAAAAACAGGCAAGTCATCTTGTGACATTCTAGCTCCGGTGGCGTTTTTATGGCCACCTCCGGTGGCTCCCTCGATGTCTTTGATTGCTTCTAGAGTTAGTGAACGGACGTCGTTTTTCCATCTTAGGGAGATGTTGACCATGTCTTCTTTTTTATAGCCTATTATTATGAGTTTGTCTGGGAATTCGTAGCTTAGTTGGTTTGCTAGGTGTGAGCTTATACTTAAGTCTCCACCGTAGCTGAAGAAGATGAACTGGTTATTGGCTTGTTCTCTGGCTTTGGTTATTATTGATTGGAATTTTGTGTTTATTTCGTTGAATTTTTCTAAGATGTGTTTTGTTTTGTTGTTTTCTTCTAGAATGTCGTAGGGGGATTTGACTTGGGACATTAGTTTCATCATTTTTACTACGTTTGTTGTTGTGTCTTTTAATGAGAAGTCTAGGATTCTAGCTATTTTTCCTATTTCTGAATTGTAGAGAATGTCGAAAGAGGGTTTTGGTCCTGCAGGTTTGGCTTTTCCTAGTTCTGGGAATTTTTCTAGGAATTCTGGGTAGAAATCTGGGAGATAGGCGTCGCTGATGCAACCTATTGTTGCTATCCAGATGTCTTCTTTGTTGTTTGTGATTTTGTAAGATAGGTAAGATACTGGTTCGCTGGTTTTGTCATTTAGGAAAGGATTGTAATAGCTTATTAATGGATCGAGGGTTTTTTCTGTTGTTTGATGGTGGTCGATCCAGACTATGGGCAGGTTGGCTTGGGTTATTTTGTCTAGGAAATCTTGGGAGACGTCAGGTTTGTCTAGGATGAAGATGTAATCGGGTTTGAGTTCTTCTATACGTTTGAAATAAGTTGAGTCTAGTTCTGGGTAAGATTTTATTGGGATTCCTTTTCCTCGGTCTATGAATCTTCTTAATTGGAGAAAGCTGGTTAGGCCGTCGTTATCGTTATCGAAAAAGAATAAAGGGTTTTGGGCTTTTTCTAAATGGTCTCTTATTTCTGTTAGTTGTTTTTGGGTTAGCATTTTTGTTATAGGTTTATTTAGTTTGATAAGTTCAGTTTTTTAAGAGTTTGTGAGTGGGTTGGGATATATAAATGTTGGGGGTTTGTAGGATTGTTAACATACTGTCTCTGAAATGATGAAAAAACTATAATAATCTTTATAAATGAAAATCTAATTGTTATATTAATATGGATAAATGGTCGGAGATTTTGTTAGGACTTGTTCTAATTGTAATTGCGGTTTTGGTTTCGGCGTACTCGGGGGATTGGGTGGCTTGGGGGTTGTCGTTTAACTTTGGATCTGCTGCATGGACCTTTCTTAAGGGAGGGTTGGTTTGGCTTGTTATAATGGTTGGATTGCTTTTCTTGATGTTAGGTATTAGTGACTTGAAGGATTAGACGTTGAGTTGATGAAGAATTGAGTATTTGTTTAGGCATTGGTAATGTTTATATAGTATTTTGTTATTTAAATTTTAGTAAGATGGTTAGTAATCAGGATATTCTTAATGAACTTAGGAAACAGGGTAGAAGGATAAGTAAACTTGAGAGAGATTTTGGGAGGGTTCAGGATGATGTTGAGGATGTCGAGGAGGAAGTTGAGGAAGTTGAACATAAGCGTGCTGGTGGGAGGGGTGATTCTATTAGTCTACCTAAATTGTCTTTTAACCAGATTATTACATTTATAGGAGTTGTTGGAGTTATTATTGGAGCTATATCTTTCTTTTTTTATGCTGTTGCAAATAATTGGATCGGAGAAACGGGGCAAGTGATGATTGGGGTTATTTTGGGTTTTGTTTTATTTGGGTTTGCTTTTATTTTGAGGAAGGATAAGGAGCAATGGTCGAATATTGTGTTTGGAGGTGCTTATTTTGTTGAATATTTGGCTATAGGTGTAGGAGTTTTAGAGTATGAAGTTTTACCGGATTTTATTGGAATAGCATTAGCTTTGGTGTTTTTGATCTCATCGACTGTGTTGAGTATAAAGTTTAAGGCTAGAGTTATTGCTTACTTTACTTTGGTTGGGGGATTTTTGATTCCTTTTATTACTGGGACTTTTGAGAATGATCTGTTTGTTATGGGATTCTATGTTTTACTTAGTATAGGATTAGTTGTTTTGTCTTTTGTAGAGCATTGGTATGATTTGAGATTTGTTTCTTATTTAGTTGTTGGAAATTTTATTTTATTTTCGTTTGATAAGTTTGTCTCTGCAAGCGATAAGGTTATTCCTGTTTTGTTTTTAATTTCAATATTTGTTTTGTATAAACTTGCGGTATTGATTAATTCGTTTAAGAATAAGAAGGATGAGATATCTGTTTTGGATTCTATAATTGTTGTTTCTATAACTGTGATGTTTTTGTGGTTTATTTATAATATGTTTGATTTTTCTAAGGAAGTTTATGGGATATTTGTGATGGTGTTTTCTTTCTTGTATCTGATTGAGATATTTTATTTTAAGACTCAGGATGTGAAGACTAAGCATTCTATAATTTATACTTTGCTTTCTACGGGAATTGTGTGTTTGAATCTAGGGTTTATATTTTTGATAAGTAGTGTTGATGCTGATTTCTTTTTGATTTTGTTTGCGGTTGAATATGTTTTGTTCTCAGTTCTTTCTGTTAAGACTGATGAAAAGAAAGTTTATCAGGTTTTTTCAGTGATTTCTTTGCTTTTGATTGCATATTGGTATGTATGGGTGTTAGGGTTTAAGGAAGGTATTGCACATGCATCTTTCTTTTTGTTTATTTTGTTTTGTATAGTTGTGTCTTTCTTTTTATTGTTTAGGAAAGATATTAATTTTAAACTTAATGCTGCGTCTTTTATTATTGGTGGGTTTGCATTTATTTATTCGCTCTATAAGTATTTATGGTATTGGAATATAGTTGATGAGACTGCTCATATTGTTCTTTCGATATTATGGTTAATTTATACTTTGGTTTTGTTTTCTAATGTTGAGACTAAAGAGGGGAAGTTATTGGTTGGAGGTTTGTTGGGAGTAACATTAATTAAGATTGCGTTTAATGATTTGTTTTATCTTGAGGGGATTTTTAGGATAATAGGATTTATCATATTTGGGATATTGTTAATTATTGGGGGATATTTCATAAAAAATGAGAGTGATAAAAAATGACAGCAAGGTATTTTCTGTTCTTATTTGTTTTTTTGTTAGCGGTTAATGTAGTGGTTGCTTTTGAGGTTAGTGAGTATGAGTATTTTACTGATGTTAATGTTCATTGTGAGGAATATAAAGGTTATGTTAGATTTGAGATTCCCGGTCAGTATCTTGATTATTCTAGTCCAAATTCATTTATGGATGTTGAGCATTCAATAGAAAGAAATGTAGAGAGAAATTATTATGTCGCAAGTAAGAATTGGTTTGTTAAAGAGATAAGTGGGCAGAGTGTTAGCGAGGTTGAGAAGATTTTCGATGGAGATTATAATTCTTATTTAGTATTGCAGAGTGATCAGAGTGTGGAGTTTATTTTTGAGAATCCTGGACTGCAAAGATTAGATAAGGTTTCTATTGATATCCGTGATTCTTCTATAAAATCGATTAAGGTTTATGATGAAAGTGGAGATGAATTGACATTTAATCAGATTGTTAATAATTTTCATTATGAGTTGTTGTTTGAAGATGTTATTAATGCTGATAAGTTGAGATTTGTTTTAGAATATGATGATGTTTTGAAGATTAAAGAAGTTAGTTTTTTTAGTTATCAGGTTGGAAGTGAGAGTTCTTTTGTTTATTTTTATGTGGATAATAAATGTAATGAAAAGTTTAGGTTTTATTTTGGAGAGTATGGTGAGGATAATGCTGGAAGGGGTTCTAGGAGCTTGCCTGTGGAGTTTTCTATTAGTGTTGATACTTTTAAGAATGGAGATTATAATAATGATTTTGATGGGGATTCTGTTGGGAATGATGATGATAATTGTTTGATGGTTGCTAATGGGGACCAGAAAGATATTAATTATAATCAGAGGGGTGATGCTTGTGAGGATGATGATAAGGATGGGACGGTTAATGGTTTGGATAATTGTGTTGATGTTCATAATCCTGGACAGTTGGATGGGGATGGGGATGGTAAGGGGAATGAGTGTGATGATAAGGATGGTAGGTTTTTAGAAGAGAATAAGTTTTTGGTTTTTATGTTTGCAGGGATTATTGCTTTGGTGTTTGTGGTGCTTTCAGTTGTGTTGATGAGGAAAAAGGATTAGGCAAGTATAGATATTGATGTAGAATTGTTATGTTTTCATTATGTTCTCAATCTTGTATGTATTAATTTGTATGCTTCTCTTGTTAATTCTTGTTTTAAGAATAAGTCATAAACTAGTCCTTCTCTTACTGAAAAAAGTCCGTTTGCTATATGCTCGGTTCCAATAAAAGTGTCTCCCAAATCTTGGGCATATGTTAGAGCACTTCCCATTATTTTGTATACATCTTTTGTTAATGGAAGTTTTCCCCATTGTATCATCTCAAGGCCTTTTTTTGTTTTATCGTCTATTTCTTCTAATGTTCTAGCGCGGTCTAGTCCAATGTTAAATAGGATTGTTGTTCCGTGTCCGCCAGATTCTATGATTCCTCTTAAAAGGTGTTCTGGTAGAATGGTTTCTTGATTATATTCTTGGGCAGCTTGATTTGATAGTCTCATGGCCTCTTTAGCTTTTTCTGAGAAGTTGTTATGGAATAATCCTGCATATTGACTTGGACTCATGGGTTCAGGATCAAATTCTAGAAGTTTTTGTTTACTCATGTTTAGTATTTGAATTTTTTATTTAAATAATTATCTATAGTTAATATCTCATAAAAATATATAAAGTTTCTAGTTTTGTTTTTGAGAAGGTGAGATGTTCGATAAAAATAAGAAGTTGTTTAAGGATGAGAAGAGTTTTAATAGTTATAGGAAGAAGAGGGTAGTTTATACTTCCGAGGATTTTGGAGTGAAAGTTTCGAAGCATTTTTCTGGGGCTAGTCCGCCGGAGATTTTTGTGGGGAGGTTTAATTATCCGCATGTTAATGCGGGGATTTTGAGTCCGAATAGCTTTGAGGGTAGTGAGGATATGTCGATGCCTGAGAGGTGGTATGAGAAGGGGTTTAATATTGGGCAGGTTTTGATGAGAAGGAATCAGTTGATTTATGGGAGGTTTAAGGCGAGGGTTAAGGATGTTAGGAAATCTAAGGGTGATAATGGAATTGGTGTTGGAGAGGTTGGGTCGAATAAAGGTGGGAGGTTTTTAGATGTTATGAAAGAGATTAGTATGGCCTATAAACCCGTGAGTACGGAGATGTTTTTGAAGAAATTGCCTAGGAGGAGTAATGAGGTTAATCGGATTAGTCCGATAATAACTAATGTAAGTCCGCTTGATGATGCTAAGTTGCAGGAGAATCCTAAGGTGTTGAAGAAGGTTGATTATTTGGTGGGGGATGAGCATGCTAAGTCGGTGGATAGTTTGAATGAATTGTTTAAAAGTGGAGTTCCGGTTAGTAATATTATGAAGATATTGAGTGCTGGTTTGTTGGGGTTGAAGAGTCAGCGTAGGTTGGTTCCGACAAGATGGAGTATTACTGCGGTTGATGATACGCTTTCGAAGAATTTGTTGAAGAGGATTAGATATTATCCGGAGCTTGATGGGATTAGGTTGTTTCATTCGGAGTATAATGGGAATCATTATGAGATATTGCTTCTTCCTGGGAATTTTTCGTTCGAGGTTATTGAGGGGGAGATAAAGATTGGGGGGGTTGGTAATGGTGTTGGTGGAGTGGGGGTTGGGAGTGGAGTAGGTGTGGCTAATGTTGGTGGGGTTGGGAGTGGAGTGGGTGGGGCTAATGTTGTTTTTTGGCAGGATTTTGAGAGGTTTCATGGTCGTAAAACTTATGCTAGTGGAGTTGTTGGGGCTTATTATGCTTGTAGGTTGGCGGTTTGTGAGTATCTTGAAAGGATTAAGAGGCAAGCTACGTGTTTGTTTTTTAGGGAGGTTCGGCCGGAGTATTATGCTCCATTGGGAGTGGGGATTTTGAGGGAGGCTTGTCGGGGGGCATTTGAGAATGAATATGAGGGGTTTGCTACTATCTCAGAGGCTTTGGAAATGATGCAGGAGAGGATGAGATTGAATGTTGATGTTTATAGGGAGAGGAGTGAGTTGTTGAAGGAGTATGGGAAGCAGAAGAAGATTTGGGATTTTTGAATGTTTCACGGAAACATATATAAGGGAGATTGTATATGCTTAAATATGAAAAGAGGTTTGTGTTAAGATGTGTGATACTGAGATGATTTCTAAAAGAACGAATAGGGTACTCTGGGAAATAGATGAAGCTTTAGATAATAGTAAGCGAACTGTTGAGCAGGTTGGAGATAATATGAAAATTTTGCGTGAAAAGGCTAGAGGAAATATGAAGAGATTATCTTTTCTTCTTTAGATTCTTTTTTGCTTCTTTGAATAGTTCTGATCTTAAGTATTTTATTTCTATGCTTGATTTTTCTAATTTGTTTTCTAGGTTCTCTATAACTTCTTGAAATTCTTTGTTGTCTTCATCCATCATTTGGATTATACTATCTTGGTCTACTACTTCTTCATTGATTGCGTCTATTCTACTTTGATATGCTCTATTCTGTAGTGATGCCGTGGTTATTATGGCTAGTGCAAATAATCCTACTACTGTTCTTGGGTCGTATCCTGTTGTAGATAATATTATTAGTAAGAAAAATTGTTCAAAAAAATATAAAAATATGAATGATATATCAACGTAAGTATAATATCCATCATGAAACAATTTTTTATGGTTCTTCCATTTTCTTCCCACTAATGTCTATAATAAGATTGAGACTACTAAAAATATGCATGAGGCTAGTAATATTTCTGTACCTTGAGACATAGTATTAGATATGATCTTCATTTAAAAGTATTTTCTGTTTTTGATATATATTTTGAATGTTTCAATGAAAGATTAACCAACAACCCCAATTAATATCCCCTCAATAATCCCTGCGATGACTAACAAGGGCACTACAATTAAAAAGAAAATTCTGAATGAGAGGATTAAGCTGTTGTATAGTTTGGTTCTGAGTTTTTTGTTTGATAGTATTAGGTAGAGGTAGATGAGCATTGAAATTGGGAGGAAGATTATTGATAGGAGCATTAGTAGGAATATTGTGGGATTGCTGATGTTTTTTTTGTAGTGAGTTATGCAAGAGTACATTAATAGGAATCCGATTCGGATCCCTAAGGCTATGCTTATTAGTATTGCGGGGATTTCGAATATTCCGTGAGGGAGTAGTCTCCAGAGGATTAAAAAAGATTCGACTTCAACGCTTTTGTTTATGACGTAGCCTAATAGGTAGCCGTTTGTTATTAGGACTATTATTGGGAAGATTGCGAGAAGGATTCCAAGGGTTAGTGCGAAGAAAGATGAGGTTATGTTGTTTGCGGTGATGAATTGGATTAGCTGTAAGGTTGATAAGTTTTGGGTTTTTAGTATTAATGAGCTTATGATTTCTTTTATATTTTCTTCGAAGAAAAATGGGAAGAGGAAGCCTATGAAAGTTATAATGAAGAAAAGAAAAAATGAGATCCAGAAATAGGTTTTTATTTTTTTTAGATCTGTTAGGGCTTTTTGGAATTGGAGATAGAGAATGTTGTGTTGATTGGTTAATGGTTTTTTGGTAGGGGTTTTTGTATTGATTTTTTTAATAGGGGTTTTGTTTTTCATTTTTAGAATAGGTTAAAGATGTTTTTAAAGATTGGTTATTTTGTTATCAATTAAAATATCTACTAATTATGACAATAGGATCAGCAACTACTTGAAGTATCTGCTGATGAGTGCAGTTTTTCTCTTATATCTTTTTTTCAAATATAGTCCGTAGATGAGTCCGGCGATTAGTCCGCCTAGATGGGCTGTGTTTCCGATAGGTAGTGAGACGAATAATCCGATTATTACTAGGGGGACTATTGCGATGATTGGTAGCATGTAGAAAGGCATGCCCATTGGGATTGAGAATTTTCTTAGTCCTGGGTTGAAGGAGAACATTGTGAATATTGCGAAGAAGATGTATGCGGTTAATAGTAGGTTTAGGATTGGCAGTAGAGCTAGGTCTGGGAAGATAGAAGATAAGAGAGATTGTAGGATTATGGCTATGATTGGGCCCATTATTAAGTAGACTTTCATGTGAGGGGTTAGGATCGCTAGTAGTCCGGCTATTCCGAATATTGCTCCTGAGGCTCCGACCGAGTATGTTAATGGGGAGACGAAGATTCTTGCTCCTAGTTCAGTGTTACCTAGGTAGAATGATAGGATTGAGTAGAATATTCCGGCGAAGATTCCAGAGATTAGATAAAAGTATAGGAATTTTTTTCTTCCGATTATTTTTTCTAGTAGGTTTCCTATGAAGAATAATGAGATCATGTTGAAGAAGAGGTGAGGGAGCCAGACGTGAGTGAACATGCTAGTTAGTAGGGTCCAGAATGAGCCTGCGAAAATGGCTTGTGCTTGAAGGGCGAATATGTTGAGGAGTTGTTGTTCTGCGTAACCTGAAACGGATAGGGAGATGAAGATGATGTAAACGATTACGTTTAGGATAATAAGCCAAGTGGTTACGCTGAGTTTTCTGAATATGCTGTTAGAGGGTTGGATTCTTTTCATGGACTGTCTTCTTAGTGAAGATCGTTCTAGATTGTCGTTGAACCATTTTGCCATGAATTATTTTTTCTTTTTAGTTGGTTTTTTCTTAGCAGGTTTTTTTGAAGGTTTGTTTTTAGTTTTCTTTTTAATTGGTTTCTTTTGCTTTGTTGCTTTTTTAGTAGGTTTCTTTTTTGACTTTTTCTTATTTGTAGGTTTTTTCTTTGCTGGTTTTTTCTTTTTTAATTTTCCTTCTTTTTTTAATAATTTTTCTTTAGCTCTTTTTGTTTCTTCTCTTTTTAATTTTCTTTTTAGTTGTTTTTCTTTTTCTGCTTTGTTGATTTTTCTTTGCTTTTCTTTTCCTATTTTTTCTTCTTGTTTGATACGTTCTTCTGAAACTAAGATGATTTCTCTTTTTAATTTATCAATGTTTTTCCCGATGTGTTCTATTACTTCTGAATCGTCTGATAGTTCGTAGACTTCTTCGCATTCTGGGCAGATGAAGTCGTTTAATAATGCTGTTTCTTCATTTACTTCTATGGAGCAAGTTGTGCAGAGGTAGTGTCTTCCTTGTTTTCTGTTATGGCTTTGAGTTTCTAAGATTTTTAATTTGTTTTTTAATTTTTCTTCTAAGAGGGATAGTGATTGGAATATGTCTAGGGTCCAGAAGTAAATGTACCATCCTTTTCTTTTGTCTTTTTTTCTGATGAATGAAACTAGGCCGAAGTCGGAGAGTTTGTAGAGAATGTTACGGGTTTGGTTTATTGTTAGTTTTAGTTTTTCTGCTATTGCGAATTCGTTTACGTTTTTCTTTCCGGCTAGTAGGTCTATGATTTCGACTGATTGTTTGTTGATTAGATCTTCAATGACTGACTTTAAGAGTTTGATTTGTCTTTTATCTACTTCTCCAATTTTGGGTTTTGGAGATTCCTTTTTTGGTTTTTTAGATTTTTCTTTAGACATTGTTTATTAGAATACGAGAATATCGTTTTTTTGGTTTTTATAGGTTTTGGTTTTAATAGTATCTCCGCATAGATATATTTTCAGTCAAATTCCGAATCGGACTTCGTCATGATTCTCCCTTATCTTTCTTGAAATGTGTCAAATTACTTTGATAATCGTTGGAAGGCTCTAAATCGAGTTGTTCTTGGAGAGATATCAAAACTAATTTTTAATCTTTGTGCTGAGATACCCTTTAAATATGGCTAAATTATTTGGCTAGTAATTTCAAAAGTTCTTTATCTTGTAACATCACAAGGGCTATTGCTAGCTTCATTCTCCTTTCCCATTCTTTTTGAGTTTTTGAGTTGGGGTTGCTGTTAGTGTTTATTATTTTTTTATATGTAACTTCTACCATTTTCTTGATTTTTTATTATTTGATCGATAATATGAGACTCTAGAGTTTTTCTATTTTTTTTAATATATTTTTTTATCCAGTTTTTTGCTTTTTTTAGTGTTATCTTGCTTTCATATTTGGTTAGGTCTCTGATGAATGAGTCGGCAGCCTTTATTTCAGGGATTTCTAAAATGTATCCTTTTTCTAAAAGATATGTTTTTGCAACTGCGAAGGCTGTTCTTTTGTTTCCATCAACAAAAAAATGTCCTTTTTTAGCTATTTCAATAATGATAGTTATTGTTATTCCTGAGATGTCTTCGGGGTTTGATTTTTCGTAGCTTACTATTCTGTAAGAGCAATTGTGGATACCTCCTGGATCTCTGATGCCTTGGTTTTTTTCTTTGGTTGTATCTATAATATTTGAGTAGCAGGTAAGTATAAGTTTATTCATTCTTTCTACTTCTTGTTTTGTTGTTTGTTTTCTTGTTTTATTCCAATAAGGGCTGTTACATTTTGGACAGTATTTGGAATTGTTTTTTCTTGGTTTCCATTCATAATTGCATCTTTTGCATTGGTGGTTCATTTTTATGTTGGTTAAATAACCTATATAGTTAGATATAATGATATAGTTTATAAATGTTTGGATTTTGGTTGTTTAGTTGAAAACCTCGGTTTTCAAAAAACAAATGTTTTTAAATTGATAATACTTGGTATGTTGAAAGGTGTTGATATGGGATTTTTTGGAAAGAAAAAGAAAAAGGATGAATTGGATAGTTTGCCCGAATTGCCGGAGGATAATGGTCCTGTGGGTTTGCCTGATTTGAATAGTGGAGTGGGTGCTGGAGTTGGGAATGTTGGTGGGGTTGGAGCTGGGGTTGGGAGTGGTGCTGGGATTGGTGTTTCTGGGGGTTCTGATGGATTGCCTGAATTACCTGATGGGATGAATGGATTGCCTGAGCCGATTGTTAGTAATGCTTTTCCGGTGAGTGGTAATGAGGGGATGGATCATAATGGGGTTCAAAGATCTGGATTTGATATTGGTGGGATGGCTAAGCCTATTGTTGCTGAGCCTGTTGGTATGGGTGAGCATATTGGTAGGCCTGAGATAGTTAGTAGTCCTGCGAGGAGAGTTAAGAAAGGTGATGGGCCTATTTATATTAGATTAGATAAATTTCAGATGACTCAGCAAGCATTGGGGGAGATTAGGGAGAAGATTGTAGAGGTTGAGAAGGTTTTGGGGAAAATTAAGGAGATTAAAGAGAAAGAAGAGAGGGAATTGGAAGAATGGGAGAGAGAGTTGGGGATTATGAAGTCGAGAATAGATGGAGTTGATAATAGTATTTTTGGTGGGTTGAAATGATTAATGATTGGGTGATATGTTCATGAGAAATGATAAGTTAGGGGGGGAGAATCTAGGGGCTAGGTCAATTATAGGAAGGTTGCATCTAGGAAACCTAGGTTTCCTGGATTATGGAAACAAGGCATGTTAAGATTGAGTATGATAGTGGATTGACAAGTAAGAAAGAGTTGTTGAGTAGTGAGATAAATTTGTTGAATATTGTTAGAAGGTTGAAGAACTATAGGGTTTTGAGGAGGAAGGAGATGGCAAGTAAGAATAGTTTGAATAGAGAGATGAAGGCTCTTAGGACCAAGTTTGGATTGTTGGAGGCGAGTTTTCCTAATCAGAAGGAGTTGAAGGTTAAGGATGATAAGAGGAAGAATAAGGTTAAGAAAGGGAAGGTGAGTAAGGCTGATGTTCATGATGAGTTGGATGAGATAAGGAAGAAGTTGGAGAGGTTGGAGGGGAAGTAGGATTTTGTTTGGATTTTTCCTGAAATAGTAATGTTTAAAAACTGTTATATGTGAATTTGTACATGGCAGATACTATAGTTGAAGTTGAACTTGAAGAAATATTAGAGAATAATTCTAGGGTTTATGTAGATCCGAGTACGAATCTTGTACCGGAGGATTTTACTCCGGATATGGATGATATTGATTCTTATCAGGAGTATAATGGAAATATAGTCTCACATATTCTAGATTCATCAAGATATGAAGATTTAAATGAAGTTTGGATTGAATATGAGATGGATAGGCAGGATAGGATTAATGAGTTATTAGAAGATGAGAGATCATTAACCATTCCAAATGCGACTTTAGAGTTTGGAAGATTTCATGGTGTACTTGAGAAGGGGGATAGGTTATTGAAAGGGAATGGTTCTAGAGGGAAAAAGGGAGGATTATTAAGGGATTTAGTTAATTCTGTTAAAGAGAGTGTTTTACTTTCTGAGATGAGTGAAGTTGATGTTAATTCTGCTCGTGTGAATGGAATCTATGATATGGTTATTCTGTTAAGTAGGGCTATGGACTTGAAGAGAAAAAATGAGTCTTATAAACATTATGGTAGGGTTAGTAATAGGCCAAATAATCCTTCTAAGTTGAATACTGATGAAGAATATGTTGCGGTATGTTTAAGGGATATGATTGATGGATTGCAACCTAGTCTAATTACAGGAGATACTGATTTTGTTTCTTTGATTGGCGAGGTGCCAAGAATATTGGGTTCTCGTTTATTTAAACCTTATAATGAAAAATTTAGTGAAACTTTTAAGGAATGTTATCCACAGTTGTTTCTTACTTATTCATCTAAGATAGGATTAGTTGATTTATTTAACTGTGATAGTTTTAATCGTAGAGCACATCAATCTCTTAAACGCAAAGTAATTGGTCAGTTAAGGAATATGTGGGAGAGTAATTATCAGGAGATATATTGGGGCAAGGATAAGTAAGTATTTTAAAGCATGATGGTTTCTGATTATTATGAGTATTACAAGAAAAGAATTGATTAGGAAATATATAGAGTTTTATAAGAGTAAGGGGCATAAGGAGATTCCGAATGAGAGTTTGGTTCCGGATAATGATCCTAGTGTGTTGTTTACTACGGCGGGGATGCATCCGATTGTTCCTTATTTGATGGGGCAGAGGCATGTGCTTGGTAAGAGGTTGGTTAATGTGCAGAGGTGTATTAGGACGGGGGATATCGATGAGGTGGGGGATGAGAGTCATCATACTTTTTTTGAGATGTTGGGGAATTGGTCGTTGGGGGATTATTGGAAGGAGGATGCTATTGAGTTTAGTTTTGAGTTTTTGACTAAAGTTTTGGGGATTGATAAAGAGAGGTTGGGGGTTAGTTGTTTTAAGGGGAATAAAGATGCTAAGAAGGATATTGAGGCTGCTAAAGTTTGGGAGAAACTTGGGATTAGTAAGGATAGGATTGTGTTTTTGGGGAAGAAGGATAATTGGTGGGGGCCGGCTGGGGAGGTTGGGCCGTGTGGACCTGATACTGAGATGTTTTATTATAAAGGAAGTGGGAAGGTTCCTAAGAAATTTGATCCTGAAGATAAGAATTGGGTGGAGATTGGGAATGATGTTTTGATGCAATATGTTAAGACTGAAAAAGGTTTTGAGGAGGCTAGTCAGAAGAATGTGGATTTTGGGGGTGGGGTTGATCGGATTGTAGGGGTTTTAAATGGGTTGGAGGATAATTATTTGTCGGATAGTTTTTTGCCCATAATTGAAGAGATTGAAAATTTGTCTGGTGTTGATTATATTGCTAATAAGGTTTCTATGAGGATAATTGCAGATCATGTGAAGGCTAGTGTTTTTATTATTGCGGATGGGGTTGTTCCTGGGAATATTGAGCGGGGATATGTGCTTAGAAGGTTGATAAGGAGGGCAGTTCGGTATGGGCGTTCTTTGGGTCTGAGGAATTTTGTTAGGAAGGTTGCTGAGAGGGTTTTTGAGATTTATGATGATTATAGTATATTAGTTGAGAATCGAGAGAAGATTCTGGATGAGTTGGAGAAAGAAGAAAAGAGGTTTTTAGAGGGCTTAGATAAGGGAATTGGAGTATTTGAGAAGATGGTTAGAGGAGGTAAGAAGAAGATTAGTGGTCGCGATGCTTTTTTGTTGTATCAGAGTTATGGGTTTCCGATTGAGATGACTGTTGAACTTGCTAAGGAGAAGAAGATTAAGGTCGATGTTGATGGATTTGATAAGGAGTTTAAGGGACATCAGAAGTTGAGTCAGACGGCTAGCAAGGGTAGGTTTAGTAGTGGGTTGGCGGATTCTGGCGATGAGACGGTTCGGTTGCATACGGCTACGCATTTATTGCATGCGGCTTTGAGGAAAGTTTTAGGTAAGAGTGTTGAGCAGAAGGGTTCGAATATTAATTCTGAGAGGTTGAGGTTTGATTTTAGTTTTGATAGGAAGCTTACTTCTGAGGAAGTTAAGGAGGTTGAGAGGTTGGTTAATAAGGCGATTAAGGATGGTTTGAAGATTAGTATGGAGGAGCTTTCGGTTGGGGAGGCTAAGAAGAGTGGGGCGTTGGGTTTTTTTGAGCATAAGTATGGGGGGAAGGTTAGTGTTTATAGTGTTGGTAAAGGGAAGAAATTGTTTTCTAAGGAGATTTGTACGGGGCCTCATGTTTCTAATACTCGTGAATTGAAAAGGTTTAGGATTAAAAAGGANGGGAGTTCGGCGGCNGGNGTNNGGAGNATNAAGGCGGTGGTTGGGTAGNGTCTTNTTAGNATAGATAGTTTTAAAAACCTCGATAATGATTTAGTTTTGTANATANTTAATAAATTGAGATTAAATTAAAGGTAAATTAAATTGGAGGAGTTTTAAAATGGGCGAGAATATATTTCCTAAGTGTTTAGCTTGTGACAAGGGTCATTTATTGCCATTTTCATTCAAGGAAGATGTCTTTGAGAAGTGGAAATGCAGTAATCCTGATTGCGATTTTATTGTCAAGAAGCGAGATCGAGACGGGTTTAGAGATTAAGTTAAGTTTATAAATCTTTGAATCTGGTTTATGTTATGGCAGCAGAAGTTGGAGCAGGTATGGCGTTTATCGCGGTATTTNTTGNNTTTACTATGATTTTTGCTATNATAGGATTATTTGTTTTTTTATTTATATTTTGGATTTATATGATTATTGATGTGGCTAAGAGGGATTTTAAGGAGGATAGTGAGAGGGTGGTTTGGATATTGGTGCTTGTGTTTTTGAGTTGGTTGGGGGCTTTGATTTATTATTTTGCGGTTAAGAATGAGAAAAAGAAACGGAGAAAGTAGTTCTGTGATTGGTTTTTTGATGATTATAAACTGTTAAGACCTTGGTATAATGCGTAGGCTAGTCCTGTTCCGCCATAAGCAGCAATGCGAGCTGCTGAGAAACGAATAATGTGATCTGACTTTTTCTCTTCTTCCGTTAAGCTTTCTTGATCGCCCGCAATATATCTTGATGCAGCCATTTCTCCAACTATTGGGATTGGCGTAAATGATAATACTGCTTGAACAAGTTTTGATTTCATCATTTGTATTTTTAGAGAATTGTTTATATAAGTATTTGGGTGTTACATAAAAATCTCTTTTAATCCCCAGATTAATAGTACAAGCCAGATTAGGATGTAGAACCAGGCGCCTTTTAGAATTTTGTTTTTGTTGTAGATGTTGTTGACGAGTTTTGTTAGTTCTTTGTGGTAGATTGAGAAGCTTATTGAGATTAGTAGGGCGAAGAATACCATTGTGGCTAAGATTTGGACTATGGTTATTTCTTGGAGTAAGTAGTAGAGTACGATTGCGGCGAGGATTATGGAGATAGTGCCGGTTAGTTTTGGTTTGTTGAAGATAGGGTTTACTACTGAGATTTTCCAAGTGTTTGGGCTTATTGCGATTACTAGAATTTTTATTAAGCTGGTGATTATTAAGATTAGTGCTATGATCTCTATAGGTGTTAGTGGCATTTGATATTGTTCCTCTTTTGATTGATGAGGTAAGAGGGGTATTTAAGGGTTTTTATTCCTTCAACTTGGTTAATACTCTGGGAGCTTACTCCCGGGGGCGGGGCGCATTAAGTTGAAGGTTAAAATACCCTGCAGCTTGTTGCGGAGCGAACGAAGTGAGTGATGGGTTTTTTATTCTAAATAAATTCCAGGCTTGCCAGGTTTGGCTTTTTTGGATTTGTTTTCTGGGTCGTATTTGTTTTTGTCGTTGACTGCGAAGACTTTTGTTGGTTTGTTTATACGTTTTGATAAAGTAGGTTCGTTGTAGATTTTTAGTTCGTTGGGCATGACGTAAAGATAGATGTTTTTTGGTTCTGTGTTTTGTTTTTCTTTCATGATTTTTAGGATGTTTGAGATGTCTGATAGGGTTTTGTTGATTGTTTGTTCTTGTTTTTCTAGGGCTTCGTCTATTTTGGACTCGTCGTATGTTGGCCAGGATTGTAGGGAGATGAAAGGTTTGTTGCCTATTTTTTCCCAGAGTTCTTCTGTTATGTGGGGGCAGAAGGGGGTTAGGAGTTTTAGGAAGGATTCTAGGTCTTTTTTGCTTGAAGGTTCTTCTATGAAGATGTCTAAGAGTTCTCTAAGTTTGATTACTGCTAGATTGTATTTGAAATTAGTTATGTCTTCGGTTATTAGTTTTATTGTTTTGTTTAACTTGCTTTCAAGTCTTCTCGAGGATTTAGTTGGTTTTGATGATAAGTAAAATTCGTGGAGTTTTTTCATGAATCTTGTTGAGCCTTCTATTCCTTTTTCGGACCAATGAATATCTTTATCGGGGCTTGCTACGCTAACTAAAAATAATCTTGCGGTGTCTATTCCGTGTTTTTTTGAGACTTCTTCTGGTAGGATGACGTTTCCACGGGATTTTGACATTACGAAGCCGTCTTCTCCGTGGAGCATTCCTTGGTTGAATAGTTTTGTGAAAGGTTCGTCAAAAGATAAGAAGCCAAGGTCTCTTAGGGCTTTTGTGAAGAATCTTGCGTAGATTAAATGCATGCAAGCGTGTTCTGCTCCGCCGATATATTGGTCTACTGGAAGCCAGTATTTTACTTTGCTTTCTTGGAATGGTTTAGTGGAGTTTTTATTATCGGTGTATCTTAGATAGTACCAACTGCTATCGAAGAAAGTGTCCATGGTGTCGGTTTCTCTTTTTGCAGGTTTTTTACATTTTGGACATTTTGTTTCTAAGAATGATTTGTTTGTTGTTAATGGGTTTCCTTTTCCGAAGGTTATTTTTTCTGGGAGTTTGATGGGTAGGTCTTTTTCTGGAACTGGTTGGATGTTACAATCATCGCAATAGATGATTGGGATTGGAGTTCCCCAATAACGTTGTCTTGAGACTAGCCAATCTTTTAATTTGTATTGTGTTGTTTTCTTTCCTAGTTTTTTCTTTATTAGTTGTTTTGTTATTTCTTCTATTGCTTCTCTGTTTTTTAGATTATTGAATTCTTCTGAGTTTGTTAAACGTCCATCTCCTGTGAATGCTCTTGTTATGGCTTCGGGGTTTAAGTCGTAGTCTTCGGGATTGATGACAATTTTGATAGGTATTGAGTATTTTTTTGCGAATTCGAAGTCGCGTTGGTCGTGTGCTGGGACGGCCATGATCATTCCTGATCCGTAATCTGCTACTACAAAGTTTCCGGTGTAAATTGGGATTTTTTCATTTGTTATTGGATTTGTTGCATAACTTCCTGTGAAGGCTCCTTCTTTTTCTAGAGCGTCAAGATCTTTTTGGCTTGTTGATTTTGCTTTTTTGAGGAATGCTTTAACTTTAGGGAGTTGTTCTTTTGTAACTAGTTCTGTTAATCTTTCATGTTGGGTAGCGATTACTAGGAATGTCACTCCATAGATGGTATCTGGGCGAGTTGTGAATATTGGCCATTTTTCTCCGTTTACATCAAATAGAATTTCCGTTCCGTGGCTTTTTCCGATCCAGTTTTTTTGCATTGTTTTAATTCTTTCTGGCCATTCTAATTCGTCAACTCTTTCTAATAGTTCGTCTGCATATTTTGTTGTTTTTATGAACCATTGCTCTAATTGTTTTAGTTCTACTTCTTGATTTTCATGTCTCCAACATTTTCCGTTGTGAACTTGTTCGTTTGCTAATACTGTGTCGCATTTTTTACACCAGTTTACTGGAGCTTTTTTTCTGTATATTAAACCTTTTTCTAAGAATTTTAGGAAGAAATATTGGTTCCATTTGTAGTACTCTGGATCTGAGGTTTTTAGCATCCTTGACCAGTCATAGCTAAGGCCTAGAGATTTTTGTTGTTTTATGAATTTGTTTATTGAATTGTTTGTGAATTTTTTTGGGTGCTGTTTTTCTTTTATTGCTGCGTTTTCGGCTGGAAGGCCCAGTGAATCGTAGCCCATTGGATATAGGACGTTGAAATTATTCATTCTTTTGAATCTTGCGAAGATATCTCCTATTGTGTAGTTGAGTGCATGGCCCATATGAAGCCCTGAACCTGAAGGATATGGGAACATTTCTAGGACGTAATATTTTTGTTTTTTATTTTCTTTGACTTCGAATATTTTGCTGGTTTCCCATCTGTCTTGCCATTTTTTTTCTATTTTGTTGAAGTTGATTGTTGTCATGATAGTGATAGAGGGAGTTTGTATTTAAAGTTTGGTAATTTTGGTGAGAATTTGAGTGAATTGTGTTATCAGGAAATTGTTTAACTGCTAAAGGTGTTCAAGGTTTCTAAACAAAAATTAACTAGCGTTAGTTCTTCTGGTTTATTATATCCTTCAAAATATAAATGTCTATTCTCCTCATTGGTAAACATTCCAGATGATTCTCCTACTTTATGTTCAATTGGCTTATTTTTGGATCCAACTCTAATTGTGAATACATCCCCTGATATTTTTTTAACGATGCCATGGACAAGTGTGTTATCACTTATATAGGTATAATCAGATCCTGTCCTTATATTATTCATATTCTCGGAACTTAGGGGAATTAATTCATAATTATTGGGTTTTAAGGCATCTGCTATATCTGTTCTTTTTATCATGTTTTTTTATGTGTATTATGGTTCTTAAATTTTTCTATTATTGTAATGTAGGGGATTGTCATAATCTTTATTAAGATTTGGCTGATGAATTTAGTATGATAGATGGGAAGGAAATGCATGATAAGATAGTTGGTTTGTTGGAGGAGAGGGGGCCTAGTTTGCCGATGGGGATTTCTAAGGCGTTGAGGATTGATAGTTTGTTTGTTTCGGCGTTTCTTTCGGAATTGGTTCGGGAGAAGAGGGTTAGGATGAGTAGTTTGCGTGTTGGGGGGAGTTCTTTGTATTACCTTGAAGGACAGGAAGAAAGGTTAGGGGAGTTTTCTAAGTATCTACATCCTCGGGAGTTGGAGGCTTTTTTATTGTTGAAGAAGAATAGGGTGTTGAAGGATGAGGAACAGGATCCTGCTACTCGGGTTGCTTTGAGAAGTTTGAAGGATTTTGCAGTGGGGTTTACTAAGAATGATATGGTTTATTGGAAGTATGTGGTGTTGGGTGACGAGGAAGTTGAGGGGATTGTTGGTCGTAGGAATGAGGATAGGGGGAGAGTTGAAGGGGTTGGAGAGATTGAGAGGGTTGAGGACGTTGGGAAGGTTGAAAATAGGAGGGGTGATAAGAAGGAGAAGGGTGTGGAAAAATCTAAGGTTGAGGTTGGAAAGGAAGTCAGGGAGAATAGTGTTAAGAATAATGGTTTTGAGAATCCGTTGATAATAAATGAGAAGAAGAAAGTTAAGGGGAAGTCGGGGTTTGTTTTGAAGGTGATTGGGTTGATTGAGGATAAGGGAATTAAGATTGTTGAGGAGAAAGGTTATAAGGTTAAGGAGTATAATTGTGTGGTTGAGATTAAGTCGGAGTTGGGGCCGATTCGGTTTTTGACTCGGGCTAAGGATAAGAAGATGGTTAATGAAGGGGACTTGAGGAAGTTGTTGAGTGAGGGACAGAAGATTCCGTTGCCGGTTTTTATGTTGTATAGTGGGGATTTGAGTAAGAAGGCTCGGGAATTGGTTGAGGAGTATGGGTCTGTGTTGAAGGCTAAAAGGGCTAGATTGGAATAGGTATTTGTTAGTTTTGATTATGCATAATTATTTAAGTATTGGTTACGGTTATTCTTTGTAATAAATAACTTTAAAAACCTTTAATTTGATATGTTAAGATGGGACGAATTAAGTCTAAGTTGATAAAGAGAACGGGTAGAGAGTTGCTTTCTGAAGAGGGCAAGTTTAGTGGTGACTTTGATAGTAATAAGAATGTTTTGAAGGGGACGATGCCTAGTAAGAAGATTAGGAATCAAGTTGCGGGTTATATTACTAGGAAAGTTAAGAGTAAAAGATAGTGAAAATGAGTGAAGATATAGAGATTAAGAATCAGAGCAATAGTGGAGATGTGGTTGTAGCTGAGAAGGGTGATGAGGATTCTGGTGAAGTTAAGAATGATGGAGAGTCTAAGGAAAGTAGTGGGACTGATGGTTTTAAGGAGAAGGCTAGGGTGGATAAGTCTGGGGGGAAGGATAATATTATTTATGTTGGTGTGAAACCGTTTATGAATTATGTGACGGGAGTTGTTATGCAGTTTCAGAATAAGGGGCAGAATGAGGTTATTGTTTCGGCTCGTGGGAAGTTTATATCGAAGGCGGTTGATGTTGTTGAGGTGGCGAGAAGGACTTTTCTGAAAGATGAAAATATTAAGATTGAGAATATTAGTGTGAATAGTGANGAGTTTGAGAATAAAGAGGGGAAGAGGATTTTTGTTTCGGCTATTGAGTTGAAGTTGGTTAAGGNGTAGAGGTTGGGTTTAGGGGATTATTTTTTATCTTTATCTTTATTCTTATCTTTTTTAGGTTTGTTGAATTTGTTTAANAGTTTGTCTAGTTTTTCGTTCATTTCNTCCATTTTTTTGTTCATCTTTNTCATTTTTCTTCCTCTTCTGATGTTTAGGATTAGGTTTATTGTTAGGAAGAAGATGTAGATAATGAAGAAAATTCCTAGGGCTTGGAATATTGTTATTAGGGTTCCTATGTCGGCGAAGGGGTCTGGAGGAATTGCTTGGACGGCTTGTTGGATGTTTTCTATTCCTAGTATTTCGTTTGGCATGCTGAATTAACGGTTGATAGGTTTTTAACTGTTTTGAAGGGGATGTTGGGTTGGAATCGGGAAGGGTTAGGTTTTTAAATTGTGATTTGTAGGGTTTGGTATGGCTTTAGTTGTAGGGTCGTATAGTGTGGCTACATAGCTCAGTCGTTAGAGCGCTGCTCTCATGAGGCAGAGGTCCCGAGTTAGAATCTCGGTGTAGCCATTTTATTTATAAAACGGGTTATTAATTTCTTCTCCGATTGATTTTTGTTTTTTTGATGATAGCCCTTTTATTTTATTGTTATATATTTCTGATTTATATTTCAAGAGTTCTTACTGAGTTTGAGAGAGTTAGAGCACGGGGAAAAACTTGGAAGGCTCAATATAGCCGGTAAATGAAAAGATTTTAAAAGTAGAAATGGTTGGTACTTTGATGAAAAAGAAAGTGGCTTTACGGATATTGGATTTTGTAACCTGGAGCTTCTTGCTTTTAGGTGGATTAGCTATTTATTATAGATTAAATATTTACATACCATTGATATTATTAGTTATAATCTTTGTTTCAATTGTATATAAAAAAGATATAGCTAGATGGATGAAGGACGCTTTTTAAATGGTTGGCATTGGGTTAAGATTTGATTCTTTTCAAACTTTGCTTGGAGCAACAATAATATCTGGTACAGTTAAAATATTTCTCGATATATATTTGCCGAATCAAGAGCTTAATGTTTTTCTGGGAATTGCCTTGAGTGTGTTTTTTATTATTGGTGCATTGTTTTTTAGTATTGGATTTAGGGACTGGAGAGAAAGGCACAATCAAGAAAGAGATATGGAATCTAAAGAGATTAAATTAAAAATAATCAAATTGGATGGTGAGATAGAATCTATTAATTTAAATACCTCAAATGATGGTAGAAATAAATATCTTTCTGAAAATTAATTATTTTTTATTTTCATTAGTTTTATAAACTATGTTTGGTATTTGTTAAGATGAAAGGGAAGAATAATTTGACTAAGATTAAGGCGATTATATTGAGTTTGATTATTGCGATAGTTTTGACTTCATTTGTGGTTTATTTGGTTGAGAGTATTAGGCCGGGGCCGGAGTATGATGATTATTGTGGGGATGTTCGGGGGCCTAAGACTGATCGGGAGATTCCGGTTGAGCCTGAGAAGGTGACTCAAGAGAGTTGTGTTGCCGAGGGTGGTAGATGGAATAATGGGGGTTGTGATTATCAATATTATTGTCAGAAAGAGTATGATGATGCTCGTGATAAGCATCAGTTGATTGTGTTTCTTGTGGCTGTTCCTGTGGGGTTGATTGCGGTTGGGGTTGGGATAGTGTTGGGGTTGCCTAGTGTAAGTAGTGGGTTGATGTTGGGAGGGGTTTTCTTGACGATTTATGGGACTAGTAATTATTGGAGTAATTTTTCTAATTGGGTTAAGGCTTTGATATTGGGGATTGTGTTGTTGGTGTTGATTTGGTTGGGGTATAAGAAGTTGGAGAATTGATGGGTTTATTGAATGATAATAATCTTTTTATAGTTCTTTAGCGGATGGGTTTTATGGATAGTGTTGAGGATAGACTGAGAATCGAAGGAGATGTTAGTGGTTTATTTGTGAGAGCTTTGGATACTGTTCCTGTTGTTCCTGAACTTGTTGAAGGAGTTAATTTTTATGCTGATGGAATTAATTTTAATGTTGATAATTATGAGGCAAAATGTTTAGAGAATGGAATAATGCCTAAGACTTATCTAGGAGTTAAATATCGTTTAACTTCTGAGGGTTTTAGATTAGGACCTTATGATAATAATTTTGATCAAGTTGACAGATCTTTTGAAGTTTTTTCTCGAGGGGGGAAGATTCATAGATTTGGATTTGAGACTTTTATTTATGGAAATGAGTGTTTTGAGGATTTTAAATCTAGGGTTTTGGATCTAATTGATGGTGGATATGAAGTTGATGATGGATTTTTGGCCTTGACTACATATAGAACAACTGGATATAATGAAGGAACTCATGCTGATGCTGGGTTGAGAGTTAAGAAGGGTGGGATTGAGTTTGATAGTGGTTTTAGGACTGGAGAAAATGAAGTTGGTAAGTTTAGGAGATGGTTTTTGAGTTTAAAATAATTTCAAAGCATTTTTAAATCTGGTTTATTATTTAGTTGGATGAAAAAAGAGGCTAAGAATTATTTAGGGTCTATAGTTTTGGGGATGAATGATGCGCTTGTTGAGTTGACGGGGGCGTTGGCTGGTTTGACTTTGGCTTTTCAGAATTCTCAGATAATTG
>NZDU01000017.1 GCA_002688875.1 Candidatus Pacearchaeota archaeon
AGCTCTTTTCTGCAGAGATATATGGCATAACCTATTCAGGCTTTAATCCTGTCCCAATTTCACAACTATCGAAATAACTTTATAATTGACTCCAACACCTTTCCCAGAACCCTTATCATTTTCACCTTTCCCCTTTTTCATAACCACCCTAACATCCTAACCTTTATAAATATTCTCCAATCACCCCGTTCACCCCAATCCCCCATTCACCCCAATCACCTCACTCATCCAATCTTCCCTCAACCATCCTCAAAAAACCCCTATTAAAATTACCTACTAGGAAATCTACCCATATACTCTCCACTCAAAGGATTATAAACACAATAATTTTCCTCACCTCTAAGACCAACAATAGGAACAAGAAAATCCGGCGACAAATCACTCAATCTATTCGCTAAATCCAATTTATCATCTAAAAAAGATCCCAACCTCAAAGTTCTAGCTATCACATCACCACTAGAAACATCTGTACCCCCCATTATTAAATTCAAGAGAGGATGAGGCATATCCACATCATTAAGATACTTATCAAAAAAAATGTTTGCTTCATCTAAATCAAACTCCATATTATCTAAATAAATAAATCATTTATAAAATTATATATAATCACAAACATACAACAAACTTTTTATATCAAATTCATCTCCCTAAACCAAATGCCAATAACATTAATCTACATGGTCGCCGGTTTATCTAGCCGATTCGGAGGAAAAATAAAACAATTCGCAAAAATAGGCCCACAAGGAGAAACCCTAATCGAATACTCTCTAAACCAAGCAATCAAAGCAATAACCAATTCAACAGACCTAAACAAAATCATCTTCATCGTAGGAGAAAAAACCCAAGATCAATTCAAAGAAATATTCCAAGACAACTACAAAGGAATCCCAATTGAATATGCCCTACAATCCTACAACCATGAAACAAGAGACAAACCCTGGGGAACAGCCGACGCCTTAATCACCGCCCTCCCTTTCATCGACAACACAATCATCCTATGCAACGGCGACGACATCTACGGCGAAACAGCATTTGAACTCCTAACAAACCATTTAACAAACACCAACGAAGACACAGCAATCTTCTCAAAATTAATAGACAAACTACCCAACCAAGGCGAAGTCACAAGAGGAATCTTCACATCAGAAAACAACTACTTAAATTCAGCAGTAGAAGTCTTCAACCTCTCAAAACTAAACTTCAAAGAAAAAGGACTAAACGAAAACAGCCCATGCAACATCAATCTCTTCGGACTCAACAAAAACACAATCTTAGAACTAAACAATAAAGTAAACCAATTCAAACTAGCAAACCAAACCGACAGAAAAAAAGAATGCTTCATCCACGTCGAACTAGCCAACCTAGCAAGAGAAGGAAAAACAAAAATCAAACTCATACCTATAAACGAAGAAATACTTGGATTAACAAACCCTGAAGACGAAGAAGTTGTGAGAGAGAAATTGAAAAATAAAGTTTCAGAAATACCTACTCCATATATTTTTGAGATTACAAACAAATCTGGAAGAAAAATACACATAACCAAGGAGAGATGGTCACACATTAGAAAGAAACATCATGAAATTGAAAACTATGATATTATAGAAGAAACGCTCAAAAAACCTGACAAAATAACTAACATAGACATTGACGAAAAAGTTCACTATTACTATAAACATTATAAACACAGACCTCCAAAAGAAAGATTTCTTCAAGTCATAGTAAAATATATAAATAACTCCGGCTTCATCCTAACAGCAGGATTTAAACCATATATAAAATGAATAACCAAACTTATGAGATACATTATGATGAAGAAGGAGATTTCCTAGAAGTATTTTTTGGAGAACCGTCAAAATGCTATACCGAAGAACCAGAGCAAGGAGTCTTGATCAGAAAAGATCAAGAGACAGATAAAATAAAAAGTATAGGGATTATTGCATTTAGTAAAAGAATTCAGATATTAAGAAAAATACTAAATCAAATTAATATGAATCTCCCTTTAGAGATTTCGCTTCCTGAATAACAAGCCAACAACCTAAACTCTAAACTCCTTTCCTTTAAAATACATCTCCCCAAAATCCAACTCCTTAGGCATCTCAAAAGTATACTTATTATTAACATAAAATGTCAGACTACCCTCAATTATAGCCACAATAACTCTCGCAATCAGATAATAAAACAAAAGAAAATCGACAAATATCCACATCAAAAAAACAGTAATTCCTATTCCAAACGCACTAAAAATCAAAAACATAGAATAACCTTTCAACAAACTAGTAACAGTCCCCTTAAACCCCCATTCCCTATTAATCAAATAATTAGCAGAAGTAGAAATCGCAAAACTCAACCCCGCCGCAACCAAATAATGAATAGCCAAAATCTCCACAAAAAAAGCCAACAACAATATATCAATCAACAAAGTAAAACTACTACTAGTCCCAAACCTAAGAAACCTAGTAAACGTCACCGAAGCCCGCCCCCCAAGCGAAGTAGCATAATTAAGAAAATGCCCAACATTCCCCAACAAACTAGTATTAACTACCTCAATTCTTTTTTCCATCCACTTAATAAATATATTAGATTAATAAATCTTCTTAAAAATACCAAATCTTTTTATACATACATCTACTAATAATTAAATGACACTAACAAACAAACTATCCAACTTCTTAGCCGGAAATTATCAAGAAGACCATCAAATAAGAAAGAGCGACCTAACTCCCTTTTTTTTCGGAACAAACTGGTATCAACAAAGAAATAGAGAAGAACTAATAAACTCAAGAGATGTAACAGACTGGAATAAATTGCACCCAAGAGAAGAAGAGGTACGATCAAGACGTCTTGGACTAATCGGCATTAACATGGTATACAATAGTGCCCCCATCATTATAGCTGCATACACTGCAATGGCAATGAATATCTAACCAACCAGTACATTTTAATACCCTTTTTTTGTTTATAATCCATGAACCAAATACTCTTATGGATCCTTGCAATGACCCTAATCAACGGACTTCTAGCATTCGCCGGCTCATTATTCTATTTCATCTTCAAAAAAAACCTAAGCAAAATCCTCATCTTCCTAGTCTCCTTCACAACCGGCGCCCTATTAGGCGGAGCCTTCCTACATTTCATCCCCGAATCAATTGAAGAACTAAACCTCATCCCCACAATCCTATTAGTAGCCCTAGGATTCTTCATTTTCCTACTTCTTGAAAAATACTTACACTGGCACCACTGCCACGACGACCATTGCGAAAAACACCCATACACCTATCTCCTTCTCTGGGGAGACGGCATCCACAATTTCATAGACGGATTAATCATAGCCTCATCATTCCTAATCTCAATCCCATTCGGAATAGTAACTAGCATCCTAATAATCCTCCACGAGCTCCCTCAAGAAATAAGCGACTTCGGCGTATTAATCTACGGCGGATTCAAAGAACGAGAAGCCCTATTCTACAACTTCCTATCTCAACTAACTGCAGTCCTAGGTGGCCTTCTAGGTTTCTTCTTCTTCCAATCAAACGACATCGCAATTTACTTATTACCTTTCGCCGCCGGAAGTTTCATCTACATAGCCCTAGCCGACCTAATCCCTGAAATCTTCAAAGAAAAAGACATAAGAAAAATAATCATAAACTTCCTAATAATCCTATCGGGAATCTTGTTGTTAATATCTGGAAAAATCCTTGTTGGTTAATATCTCCCTCAACTAAAGAACTTTCCCACTCCCTAAAGAACCCTTCTTAACCAACCCCGCACCAATAAATCCATTAAACAAAGGATTAGGATTAACCAAACTACTTTTAAATTCCGGATGAGCCTGGGTCGCAATAAAAAAATTATGATCTGGAATCTCAATAAACTCTACCAAATTCCCCTCCTCATTCTTACCACTAAAAACCAAACCATTACTTTCCAAAACTTCATGATAATCCGGATTCACCTCATATCTATGCCTATGCCTCTCATGAGCAACCAAATCACCATACAACTTACTAACCTTACTCCCCTCTTTCAAAACCGCCTTACAAGAACCCAACCTCATAGTCCCTCCTTTATCGACAACATTTTCCTGTTCGGAAAGAATCGTGATAACCGGATCCTTAACATTCTTATCTATCTCCGTACTCCCAGCATCCAACCCGCACTTATTCCTAGCAAACTCAACAACAGCCAATTGCAACCCCAAACACAAACCAAGATAAGGAATATTATTCTCCCTTGCATATTTAATAGCCTGAATCTTCCCTTCAACCCCTCCCTTTCCAAAACCACCCGGAACCAACAACCCATCAAAATCCCGAAGCATATCCAACCCTTCTCCACTATCAAAAATCTTCGCATCAATCCATTTAATCTCCACATTACAATTATGAAACGCCCCCGCATGTTTCAACGCCTCATTAACAGAAATATAAGAATCCTTAAGCTGATAATCACCAATATCCAAATACTTACCCACCATCGCAATCTTAACCGAATTACTAGGATTATTCAAATTATACAACGCCTTNTTCCAATCATCCCAATACGGAACCTTCTCAGAAAAAAGTTTCAACCTCTTCAACAACTTCTCTCCAACCCTCTCACTCTCAAGATCCAACGGAATCCTATAAATATTCCCACTACCATCACTAGACGAAACATCCGGCATCGAAATAACATTCCCAGATTTAATATTAGCATAAATCTCAATCTTCCTCTTCCTCACCTCATCCAACGCCACCTTACCCCTACAAAAAATAAAATCNGGCTGAATACCACTCTCTCTCAACAACCGAATAGAAATCTGAGTCGGCTTTGTCTTCATCTCCTCGATATGACTCGGTATAGGCAAATAACTAACTANAACATAACACATAGAATCATATCCCACTTCATTCTCAAGACTCTTCATAGCAAACAAAAAAGGCAAATTCTCAAAATCCCCCACAGTCCCTCCAACCTCTATCAAAACAATATCCTTATCCTCTGAAGATTTCTTAATCCTAGACTTAATCTCGTTAGGAACATGAGGAATAAATTGAACCGTCTCCCCTAAAAAATCCCCCTTCCTCTCCTTCTCAATCAAATCCCGATAAACCTGCCCCGTCGTGATATTATTAAACTTAGAAACAGGCTCCTCCAAAAACCTTTCATAATTCCCAAGATCCTGATCTATCTCCCCTCCATCGTCCGTAACCCAAACCTCACCATGCTCAGTAGGTCTCAACGTCCCAGCATCACAATTAATATAAGGATCTATCTTAACAACCCCGACCCTAAACCCTCTTTCTTTCATCATCCTCGCCATCGAAGCAGTAGCCACCCCCTTCCCAACCCCAGATATAACTCCCCCAACAACAACTATATACTTAGTCATCCAACAACAAATCAAAAAACCGTTATAAACATTTAACACCATCAAACTATATCTCACAAAAACCCCATCCCAAAATATATAACAAAACACAATAATCAGGTAAATTACCTAAAACCATAAAAAACTCATAAAATGACCCAATTACCCTAAACCTCGCACATAGAAATCTATTTATATTAGCTATACCTTACAAAAACACTAGTTCTAACATGGCAACCAAACAAAAAATCGAAAAAGAAATAGTAACAAAGCTCAAAAGAGCTAATCTTTTTGACAATGATTTAAGAATTACAGGCAATCTATCCACAGAAGGAAGTTCAATAACTCTAAGATATAAACGAAAACCGACAATAGATGAAAGAACCTTTGAGATGGAACGGGCAGATATAGAATCAAGATTGGAACACACAATAATCCAAAATCATCCCTCAGTGAATTTTTATATTGAACAATCAGATGACTACAAAGAATTAACGTTCACAAGATATCCAACAGGAGAAACAGAAGATCCGACAATCCCCTTGCTTAATATAATAAAGGATGAAGTTCACGAATATCTATTCAGAAATGGTAAAGCATAAACCAATAAACTTTTAACCCTAATATCCTCCTTTTTCTTATGACAAATAAACAACAAACAAGACAACCAATCATCACAGTAGCCGGTCATGTCGACCATGGCAAAACCTCAATCCTAGATGCAGTCAGGAACACAAATGTCTACGACACCGAAGCCGGAGGAATAACCCAAAAAATATCTTTCACCAAAATACCAATAGAAGAAATAAACAAATCATGCCCTCTATTAAAACAAAACAACATCAACCTAGACTTCCCAGGATTCCTATTCATCGACACTCCCGGCCACGCAGCCTTCTCCCATCTAAGAAAACGCGGAGGCTCTCTAGCCGACTTAGCAATCCTAGTTATAGACATCAACGACGGCCTAAAACCCCAAACAATAGAAGTCCTACAAATCCTAAAACTCAATAAAATCCCATTCATAATAGCCCTAAACAAAATAGACAACATAAGCGGATGGAGAAAACAATCAACAACCATAAAAGAAAACATAGAATCTCAATCCACAATCACAAAAGACTCCTACACCGAAAAACTCTTAACAATAATAGGTAGTCTACAACACCACGGATTCAACTCTAAACCATTCTACGAAATCCAAGACTTCACAAAAGAACTCGCCCTCGTCCCTTGCTCAGCAAAAACCAACGAAGGCATCCAAGAACTCATTTTCACCCTAGCAGGTCTATCACAAAAATTCCTAAAAGAAATCCTAAAACTAAACAAAGACCCAAAAGGAGTAATCTTTGAAATAAAAAAAGAAAAATCTATGGAATACGCAGAAGCAATTTTACACGATGGCCATTTAACCAACAAAGACGAAATAGCCATCGCAAGTTTCGATGAACCGATAATATCTAAAATCAGAGTGTTAGAAGAAATCCAACCAATCTCAAACAAATTCAAACAGACAAACCAAGTAACCGCCGCAACAGGAATTAGAATGCAACTAATAACCAACGAAACAATCCTACCCGGAATGCCCTTCACAATCTTCAAAAATAACCTAAAAGAAATAAGAGAAGAATTCAAAAAAGAAGTCAACACATTCAAAACCGACGAAAAAGGAATAATAATAAAAGCCGATTCTCTAGGAATTTTAGAAGCCCTAACCACATTATTAAAACAAGAACACATCTCAATAGTCAGCACAGGAATCGGAAAAATAAACAAAAAAGACCTAATCAAAGCCCGTACTAATCTAGAAACCGACAAACTCAACGCAATCATCGTTGGATTCAACACCGAAATCGACGAAGAAATCAAAGACGCAGAACTAGGAGAAATAAAAATCCTAACCAACGACGTCATCTACAAACTCATCGAAGACCTCAAACTCATCCGAGAAGAAAAACACAACCAAATCCAAAGAGAAAGATTAATGGAACTAGCCACAATAACTCAACTAAAAATCCTCCCCCAATTCATCTTCCGAAACTCAAACCCAGCCGTATTCGGCGTAGAAATCCTCGCTGGAAAAATAAAAAAGAACATACCATTAATCAACGAAGAAGGAAAATCAATAGCCAAAGTCAAAGACATCCAAGAAGACAAAAAATCAGTCGACCAAGCCGACGAAGGAAAACAAATAGCCCTATCATTACCAGGAACCAACTTCGAAAGACAACTAACCGAAACAGATTACCTATACTCCGACATCAGCGAAAAACAATTCAAAAAATTCAAAGATAACAAAGATCTATTATCACAATCTGAGATAAAAACATTGCAGAAAATTGCGGAGATTAAGAGGAAGGATAAGGTTACTTGGGGGGTTTAACACAAGTCTATAGGCACTATACTGGAAATTACTCAATCCACCTTGATCCGTCCCAAATTCTTCCTTTTAGCAAATCATTTTGTAATCCAGGATCATAACTCCCTGCTTTTTCATCAATTCCATCAAAAAAACTAGAATATTCAGGATCAGAAGCTTTTTGGACAAATAATATACAGGAATTGTAAATATTTTGTTTTCCAAACTTTTCATCTGCCCATTCGAATTCTTCTGAAGTAAAATTATAATCCAATTGCAATATTTTGTCACAATGACCTTTATTTCTTTGGAAAATTCCTGCAAACATTAAGCATAATGCAGGATTATTATTATTATCTTGAGAAAAAACACTCCCGTGTTGTGTAATCTTATAACAATTATTTATATCAATTTCAGAAAATCTCTCTAATTCTGCAGTTCTAAAGTATTCTTCAGGAGTTATTTCTAAGTTAATGACATAGTTATAATATCCAGAGAGTTGTCCACTTTTACGTTGATCTTCTCTTCCCCATACATCTAACCATCCATCATCTCTCCACTCAACTTCGGAGTGCTCAGACTTGTAAGTAGCCCATTTTTTACAATTTTGAATCCATTTAATTCTTTCTTCTTCAAATAATAAATTAATAGAAATATCCTCTTTTTCAATATAAGTTTTAACGATTGGATTTAGAGGGTTTGGATACATATGGGTTGAAACAACTTCGGAGTCTTCTATTGGAATCAGATCACAATATGTCAAATCTTCAGAATAAAAAGCAAGATAGGTCATACATTGGCTAAAAGGTTGAGCAAGAAGAAATCCAGTCATGGTTCCTTTGCATAAAGTGGGATCTTTTAAAACCTTTCTTGTAAGGCATTCCCAATTATCATTAGTACATTGATTTATAGCAATAAAACCTGAATAAAAACTCAAAATAATCAAAACTCCAATAAGGAAAAAATTGAAAAAATTAATTGCTCTAGTATTAAATGTCCATAGTAAAGTAAGATATAATCCGATAAAGAAAACTACAACAAATGGAAGGATAGTTAAAATAAAATAACCAAAACTTTGGGATGATGAAAATATATAATAAATCCTATATTTAAAAATCAAGTAATATAATATAGCTATAAGAGTAAAAACTCCAAAAGTTTTAAGATAT
>NZDU01000018.1 GCA_002688875.1 Candidatus Pacearchaeota archaeon
GATGAAGTTAGAATTTGGAATAGAAGTCTAAGTGCAGATGAAATTTTTCAGATATATCAATCATCTCTAAAGAAATTTGGGGCGAATGAAACTCTTGAATGGATTAATGTGAGCAGTTTTGGGAATTTTACGGCTAGTATTACTTCTTCAAATGGGGAGGATTGGGAGGTTTCTGTAAATCAATCAGTGGTTTTAGATGGGGATTATAATTATAATTTTACTGTTGTTGATTTGGCTGGTAATGAGAATAGTACAGATAATTATTTGATTAGAGTTGATAGTGAGAATCCAAATGCGACGATAATCTTACCAGTTAATGATAGTTATAATTCAACTTCTAGTATTAATTTTACGGTTAATATCTCGGATAATTTGGGGGTGAAGAATGCTACTTTGAATTTGTATCAGGGGGGGAATAGCTGGCTTGATTTTGATGGGGTGGATGATTATGTTGATGTTGGTAATAATGGAGTTATCAATCTAACAAGTTATACAATAACAGCATGGTTTAAAAATACTAATACAGCAAATCAATGTATATATTGTGAGGCGAGGACTACTAATAATAATCCTCTGGGGGGTTTAGAAATTAATGCTGGTAAACTCAGAGGAGACCTTAGGGATGATGCCACAACTATTTCCACTATAGATTCCACAAGTGATATAGATGATGATGAATGGCATCATGGAGTATTCGTTCAATATAATAAGTCAAATCGTAGCTTATTTTTAGATGGTATTTTAGAAGTCGATGATACTACTTTACTAGTAAATATTACCACAGATAATTCTCGTATAGGAGTTTTGGAAAGAACATCAAAGATATTATATTTCAACGGTTCTATTGATGAATTGAGGATTTATAACAGATCTTTAACTTCTCTCGAGATTGAGACTATTTATAGGTCTGGTTTGGTTAGGAATAGTGATTTGAATAGTAGTGGGTTGGTTGCTTGGTATGACTTTGAGAATACCGATGGGAATGCTACTAATTTGACGGATTATTCTGGGTTGGATAATAATGGGACTATTAGCGGGGCTGTTTTTTCTAGTGTTTCTAAAAGTGTGTTGAGTTTTGTTGCTGATGTAACTTCGGGTATTGTTGGTGTTGTTGTTGGATTGGCTGATCAGGTTTATACTTGGTTTTATGAGTTGTTTGATTGGGCGGGGAATAGTTTTGTTACGGTGAATAATACGTTTACGGTTGATACGTTAAGTCCTTTGATTGAATTTGTTGCGCCTACTCCTAATAATGATTCTGGAGCGAGTGGTAGTTTTCAGATAAATGTTACTATAAGTGATANNNATTTGNNNAATATAAGTTATACNTGGAATAATACTNAGTTTGTTTATGGGGAGAACTTTAGTTTGTTTACGCCAGGGAATTTTACTGATGGGCTTGTTCTTTTGATGCATTTTGATAATGATTCTGCTTATGGAGAGAATGATACACATGTGTTTGATTATAGTGGATTGGGGAATAATGGGACTGTGTTAAATGAAACTTTTTGGAATAGTAGTGGTAGGTATGGGGGTGGTTTTCAATTAAATGAAATTGGAGATGTTATAAAACAAACTGGAGGTTATCCTCAAGCGAATGATCAATCGTTTACTGCAGCAGCTTGGGTGTATCCTACGGAAGCAAGTACTTATGGGGGGATTATTAGTAAAGTTTCGGCTGGCACTACTGGATGGAATATAGCTGAAGGGGAAGGTAAAAATAGAAAATTTAATATGTATTTTAATGATGGGGGAGGTTATATGGTTGATCCTACTGCTCATAATCTTAATCAATGGTATCATGTTGTTGGTACTTTTGATGGGACTGATGCGACACTGTATGTCAATGGTGTTTCTGTTGTTACAGAACCTACAGGATTTACTTCTCCATCAGATGACACAGTTTTTGGGAGATGGTATGTAGAAGATGACGATTATTGGACATTCAACGGGACGCTTGATGAAGTTATGATCTGGAATAGAAGTTTAAGTGCACTAGAGATTAAACAACTTTATTTTTCTTCGATTCACAAGGATGCTAGTGATGAAGCATTGTTGTTTATTAATGAAAGTAGTTTTGGGAATTTTAGTGCTGAGATATACTCGACTAATGGGGAGGATTGGAGTGTGTTGGTGAATCAGTCGGGATTGGTGGTTGGGGAGAGTTATGATTATAATTTGGTTGCTACGGATTTGGCTAGTAATTCTAATAATACGGGGTTGAGAACTATTAATGGGAATTCAGAGCCTACGTTTGATTTTATTAGTTATAGTCCTAATTCTACTGATGATGTGGATCCGAATGTTACGATTCTTGTGACGGTGAATGTTTCTGATAGTGATAGTAATTTTGATAGTGCTGTGTTGCAGTATCGGAATCTTAGTGATGGGGTTGGGAGTTGGGTGAATGTTTCGATGGTTAATACNAGTGTTAANGGGGCTAGTACTGTNNTNAATGCGAGTTTTGTNTTGAATAGGTCGGNGATTAGTGAGACTAATTATACTTTTAGGATTTGGGCAAATGATACTGTTGGGGGTACTGCTTATTCGAGTAATACTACGCTTAATGCTAGTTGGGATTGTACATGGCAGACGATTTCGGCGCTTGGCGCGTTTACGGGGTGGGATGCTAATAAGGAGATTGTGAATATTACATTGAATAATACAGGGGATTTAGAATTTTCAAATAATAATTGCAGTCTTGATTTTAGATTGACTTATGATATTGCGGAAGGAAGNGTGTTTTTTGATCAAGATTCTATAAAACCTTCTAATACTTTTACGGTTTCCGCAGGTTCGAGTTTGAATGTATCTGTTAATGCTTCTTTCTTGTCTGATGTTAATCAAGAAGATGTTGTGGTAACTAGTGATGAGATAAGGGGTAGAAGTAATGCAAGTGAGAAAAATATTACGTTGACTCTTGTTTCGAGTCAAGCTGGTCCTTATTTGTATCAGACAATAACTANNTCTCCGGTTAGTGTTGATCTTACNCCTGGGAATTTTAGTTTGAATGGNTATTTGAGGAATTTGTTGGGNGGGACGACGGTCAATATTTCTAACACCGCTTATAATGTTACTTATAATTGGACTTTGCCTTCTGGACTGGAGAATCAGTCTGGTATTTTAGGTTTGGATTATGGGAATATTTCTAATAATTCTCTTCTTTATAATCCGATTAATGTTACTTTTTCTGATCTTGAAAGTATGACTTCAGGAATTAAAATTGTTAATCTTTATGTTAGTGGGGTTAATATTTCAGGAGATGCGATAAGTGATGCTACTAATAATACTTTGTTAGTTCAGCAGGTGAATATTTCATTTCAATGTTATAATGTTACTGATACTATTTGTGTAACTGATTGTGGTAATACTCAGGATCCTGATTGTCCTGTGGAGACGGTTACTGTTGGAGGTAGTAGTGGTGGTGGGGGTGGTGGAGGGAGTGGTGATGGAGGTGTTGAGTCGAGAGCAGATTATCAAATAGTAAGAGGAAAACAGAATGAGGTTGTTGTTAATTTTGTAAATAGAGAGCCGAATAGATCGATTACTGGTTTAAAGTTTAGAGTTTTAGGAAGTTTGTCAAAGTATTTGGAGTTGGTTCCGAAAGAGATTTCTTATGTTGGCCCTGGAGAGGAATATTCTGTTACGTTGAAGATAGTTTCGCCAACTTATCTTAAATTGGGAAGGCAAACGTTGACGATATTGGTTGAAGGTAGGACTGGTTCTGCTTTTTATACAGAATCTAAGAGGGTTACATTAGATGTTCATGAGATCAGCGAAGGTGATGCGAGTGAGTTGCTTGAGAAATCTAAGGATTTGTTGAAAGAACTTGAAGGGGTGAATCTTAGTTATAGTTATCTTGATGATTTGTTAGAAGAAATGGAAGGGTTTATGTTGCTTGGAAGTTATGGATTAGTATCTCAAAATTATGATTTAATTGAGAAAGAGGTGACTAGTGCTCTTGAGGCTAAAAAGATTATAGATGAGTTGGAGTCCTTGATTATTATTGCGAATGAGAAGAATATTGATGCTTCTGCGAGTTCTAGGTTGCTGAGATTGGCGAAGATTTCCCTGGAGAGGAGGGATTTTGCTGAGGCTTTGAGTAGAACTAAAGAAGCGCAGTTAATTTATGCTTTAGAGGTTAAAGGTAAGTTGGGGAGGATTACCTATTATGTTAAGAAATATCCTGCCGAGTTTTCTATATCTCTTTTGACTTTGATTTTGTTTAGTTTTGGAACATTTAAGGCTACAAAACTTGGCATTATAAAAAGGAAGTTGAGAAGAGTTAAAGAGGAACAAGCTATCTTGAATCAGTTGATTGGAATAGTGCAGAAGGAGTGTTTTAATGAAAAGAAGATGAGTATGGATGAATATAGAAATGCAATAAAAGAGTATAACAAAAAACTTTCTGTCGCAATTTATAGTCATATAGAGCTTGAGAATAAGAGAGCTCATTTGCTTAAGTTTTCAAATGAAAACAAGAGATTGAGGGTTGAGAAGGAAAATGTTATTAAATTGTTAAAAGAGTTGCAATCTGATTATTTGGTGAAAGGGAGGATTGAGACTAGGACTTATGAGTTGAAGCTTGAGAGTTATAATAAAAGGATTACTGAGATTGAAGAGAAGCTTGCGACTCTCGAGGCTAAGCAGGCATTTAAGAAAGGTTTCGGGCTTTTTAAGCTTCTTAGAGTTCCTAAGAAATTTAGGTTAAAATGAGATGGATATTTTTTGTTAGTGTTGTAATGTTTCTTTTAGTTTGTACAGCCTCGGTAAGTGCACTTAGTAATAAATCTTTAGAAGCTAAGGAATTGTTAGATAAAGCTAAGTTGGATATAGATCAGATGGAGTTGGAGTCTATTCCTATCTCTCGTGTTAGTGAGAGATATAGTGAGGGTTTGCAAATTTATTTGGGTCAATTATCATTGGAAAGATCTAGGAAGAAATTTGATTATAGTTTAGCTATAGAATATGCAAATGATGTTGGGGAGATAAAGAAACAGGCATTGTTGGCTAAAGATGAGCTTCAAATATTTAATGAAAATTATAATACTGTATCCTTGGATGTTGATCTTTCTTCGATGGATGGTGAGTATAGAGCTATAGTTGATTCTTATAATGAGGAGAGGTTTGAGGATACTATTGTTTTAATTGATGAAGGTTATCTTAAGTTGTCGGAGGTTCAATCTAGTCAGACTGCTGTTCAGTTGGTTTATAGATCTACTATTGTGGCATTTTGGAATTTTATTGTGAAACAATGGGTTAGTCTTTTGGTTCTTTTTTTGATTTTATTGGTATTGTTGGTATATTCTTGGGATAAAATTAAAAGGACTAGATTGAGAGTTAGTCTGAATCATTTGGATTTGCAGAAGGCTACTGTTAGGAATTTGATGAAGAAAATGCAACATGATTATTTTAAGAAGAAGAATCTTCCAGAGGTTGAGTTTAGGATTAAATCGCAGACTTTTGAGGAGCTTGTTAGAGATATTGATAGAAAGATTTTGATTGTTAAGGAAGAAGTGTTTAGGTTGAATAAGAAGAAGGGGAAAAAAGGGAGGGTCGGGAAGGGTAAGGGGAAGAAGGGAAGAGTTAAAGGGGAGAGTGGAAAAATTAAGGGTAATAATGAGGTTGTGGAGAAAGTTAAGTGGAGAGTTGGGAAGGGTAATAGGGGGAGAAAGGTTTCTGGAAAGGGTAATGTTAAGGGGAAAAAGGTGGTTAGGAAATCTAGAAAGTAGAATGTGTTGTTTTGATCTTTGATATAAGTTTATAAGCCTTGATATTTTTTTAGTGTTGAGGTAGATGAAAAGGTGAAGTTTTGTGATCAGTTTTTCTTTTTGGTTGCAAGATAGATTAGTGGAGTTGCTTTCCATGTCTATCTCATTGTTCAGTATAATAATTTATTTAAATGGGTGATTGATTATTGGAGTATGGTTGAGGGTAAAGATTCTTACACGCCTGAAGAGGTTGCTGATATTGGGAATAGTATTAAAGAGTTTTATGATTTTTATAGGGTGATTGGTTTTAGATCTAGGAAGAGTCCGGAGTTGATGAGGCATTATGAGAATGTTCCTGAGAATGTTAGGGAACTTACAAATATGGATGGTTTGGTGGAAAATCTTGATGGGTTGGATTCTGACCACTAACAATAGTTTTATATAGGGTTGATTTCTTGAATTATTGAGTGAGGTAGTCAGCTTTCGGGGCTAAGTCATTAGATTGACAAACTTTGATATATGAAAGTTTAGTTCTCAGAAGTTTTCAACTTCTGATTCCACAAAAGGTAAAACTTTTGTGGCCTGAGGAAGGTCCGCCCATCCTAGATAATTAATTTTATTTAGTTCACTTATGTGAAAGCCATCGCTGAAATAGCGACGATCGTGAGGTCGAGCTCTATTACAGAAACGACACAGCCATGTTTGAACTGTGAACCTCCTCAAAAACTTTGAGTTTTTGGGGTCTTAAGAATCTTTGATTCTCAAGATGGGGGGAGTTTTGAGAACATGGATATGATGAAACGAGTATCTTGGTTGATGCAAGAGTAACAGACAAGAGGTTTACGAAAAGTAAACAAAGGTGTTGTGTACGCTCGCTAAGTAGGATGTTGACGCGTTTTGTTCGATTACGAAAAACGACAGAAGGTGGCCTATTCCTCACTCGTTTTTAATCACTATAATAGTTTTATATGTCATTGTTCTAGAAAAGTTATGCGAGTTGTTTATGATGATGGGGTTTTTTATGTAAATGTTCTGAGTTCAGAATGTGAAAGAGATCAAGTTTTTGGGAAAGTTTTAGAAGGGTTAAATTGTGAGGATAATGAGTTTGTTGATAGGAGTTTTGTTTTTAGAAATTCAGATAGGGATAGATTTATAATGATATATGAATGTGGGTTTGGCGCGGGGGATCTGTATGGCTTGGAGGTTAGTATAAGTGAGGATTCTCTTGATAGTCTTCTGTATAGTGGTTTCCATAAGTTTCAAATTGGCAAATATTCATTTGAGTTTAGAAATAAATACTGATAAGAAGTTTTATATAAGCTTATTTTGTGGTATGTTTATGGGGGAGTAGCTCAGGGGGAGAGCGCATGACTGAAGATCATGGTGTCGAGAGTTCGAATCTCTCCTTCCCCATTTATATTAATTGAAGATGAAAATTATTAGGATGGAGGATATTGAGAGAGAAAAGCATGTTGAGAAAAGGGATAAGATTGTGGATGATGTTAATTATGTTGTTGAGGGGGTTTTGGGGAAGGGGAAGAAGAAGGAAAGTAATTGGTTGTGGTTTATTGCCAAGTTGGTTTTAGGGTTACTGGTTTTGGTTGCTGCTGTTAATTTTGTGTTGGGGAATGTTTGGTTGTTGAAGTTTTTCTATGGGGAGTTGTTTTGAATTGCTCCGCATCCCATTTCGTTGGGACGCTTCACAAAATATATTAGTATCTTGTAATTAAAGAGATATCTTTTGGAGTCTTCTTTTTTAATTAGTAATCTATATAGGTGAGTAAATTTAAATATGATTTTATCCTTGATAAATAATGAAAAAAAGAAGATTGGTAATTGTATTTGTGATTATGAGTTTAGTTTTATTGATTATGAGTAATGTTATTGCTGTGGATGATTCAATGATAATTGGTTTAAATGGGAATGATGAGGATATTGAATTTGTTTTTGCTGATGAAGATGTTGTTTTTTTTAAAAATGATGGAGAGTTGAATGAGTTTGTTGCTCAACAATCTGGGCCTTATAATGTTGGTAGTTTTAGTAATTCGGATTTGAAAATTATTATCAATAATTCTGCTTTGAATTTTGATAGGAATTATAATTCTAGTGTTTTAATTGGATATGAGCATAATTTGAATGACAATTCTGCTGTTGAATTGTTTGATATTGTTAATGTTGATGGGACCGATTATAGGATAGAGTTAATTAGTGCGAATAATACTGGAGCTGAGATTAAGATTGATGCTGATTTGGTATTGATTGATGATGATCAAAATGCTGGTACTTATGATTTGAGTAAGGGAATGGGCGTTGGAGATTTTTTGATATTGTTGGTTAATTCAAGTGATGCGGGTTCTGGATTTTTTGCGAATATATTGGTAGTTTATGAAAAGAAATTTTCTAATATTTTGACGTGTGAATCTAATAGGATGATTGGTGATTTTGATGATGATGGTTTGATTACAAGAAGGGATGCGAATTTGACATTAATGGTAGCAATTGAATTATTGTCTTATCCCAAGGAATTGTGTTGCATTGATCTTACTAACAATGGGCTTATTCAGAGTAGTGATGCTACTAAAATTTTTAGAATTGTTAGTGGAATTGATGAGAGTCCTGGGATTTGTCACTTTGATTGTGCGATTCAAAATGAGACAATTAATTCCCTGAATGTTTCAAATTTTAGTGCTTGTTGTACTGGTTTCGAAGATGTGATTGTTTTAAATAATATTTCTGTTTTTGATGAGTGTTATTGGAATGGGAGTTTGTCAAGTAGTTCGAGTGGGATTTGTTCTGAATGTGGTAATGGAGTTTGCGAGGATATTGAGAGTGTTTGTAGTTGTCCTACAGATTGTGTTGGGAAAGGGAGGTCTGATTATTCTACTGTTGAAGAATTTTGTGATAATGGTTTTAATCAATATTGCGTTAATCAAACTTTTAATTTATCGGATAGACTTTGTGGATTGTGTAATGATATTAATGTAACTTTGTGCGAGGATAATTGTTTTAATCTAGGGGATAAGGAGTGTTTGAAAAATGTTAGCAAGTTTAGAGAATGTGGTAATTTTGATTTGGATAGTTGTTTGGAATGGGGAGTAAGTGTTGATTGTCCTTTGAATACATTTTGTGATAATGATGATGTGGAATGTGTTGTTTTGAAGGATGTTGAACTTGCTCGAGAATGTGATCCAATTGGAAAAAGGAATGATAATAGATATTGCTCGTTAGGATTTAGTTGGTTGGATCAGAAAGATATTGATGAATCTTGTTTGAAGAGTTATGAGTGTGTTAGTAATTTTTGTTCTGAGGATAAGTGTGTTGAGTCGATTGTTTCTATTACTAAGGATTTAGGGTGGTTTTTTTGGGTTATTGTTGGTTTTATTGTTGTAATGATATTGTTCGTATTTTTTTTGTTGGTTAAGGTTTTAGTTTCTAATTTGTCTTCAAAAGTTAATGATAATTTGTGATAGTTAATTGTAGAGATGCCAAGAAATTGATCCTATTAAGTTTCATAACATTTATAAAAGATCTTTATTTATATGTATTATCAAAAGAGGAAAATGAAATTAAGATCTATTAAAACTAAGAAAGGAGCACTTGAGTTGAGTATTGGAACTATTGTAATCTTAGTATTGGCTATGAGTATGTTGATTCTTGGACTTGTTCTTGTAAGGACTATTTTTAAATCGGCCACGGGGGTTGTTGGGCAGTTGGATGAAGGTGTGCGTCAGGAGATTAAGGAATTGTTTGTTGATGATGATGAGTTAGTGCTAGTTAAGTTGGGTGCGGACAAGACGGCTGAAGTTCCAGCGGATGGGAAGACTTATAATGTGGCATTTGGGGCGAGGACGATTGATGGGACTACTATTGATATTAGAGATTTTAAGTATAAGTTAAGTTTAGATGATAATGCACGGGATAATTGTGTGGCTCAGTTTGGCGAGAGGATTGTTGAGGATTTTATTATTCAAAGGATTGGTAGTAGACTTCAGTTTGATGAGTTTGAGGGAGATACTGCATTTTCATTAATTGAGGTTCAGATTCCTGAGGGAACTAGTTTCTGTACACAAAAGATATTTATTGATGTTGAAGATAGGGGAGATCCTATTGGTAGAGAGGTTTTTAAGATTGAGGTTGTGCGGAAGGGCGTGTTTTAGTTGGTTAGTTGATTAGTTGATTATTGATATAAAAAATAATAAATTAAATTAAAAATAATTATTATTAGTGACTTGCAAAAGCTTCTTTGATTCTTTTGGCAGCTTCTTTTATTTCTGTTTTTCCTTTCATTTCATTCATGTGATATGCCATGCTAGTTTCAACAGAAGCACTTGCTATTTGATCCATTTTATCTCCGATTTTTTCTAGCCATAGTGCTTTCATTTTTTCTACCATTATTTCTTCCCAAGCTCTATCTGCTAATTTTACCATTTCATTGCACATGTCACATCCCGTATCACAGCATTGCTTTTTATTTGAATTATTGCAATTACAATTCGAGTTATTACATGTACCGTCTTTACAATTGTTTTCCATAATATTTACCTCCTTATAATGAGTATTTTAAATAAATATTTTTTATTTATAAACAATGTTGTGTTAGAATGATATTACTGAGGATTGATGAAAATATGGATGAATTTAAAAGGTGTTTTATTATCTCTAAAGATTTTTATATTCTTATTTTTATATTAAAGAGATGGATTTAGTTAAGATAGTTAGAAGTTTTGTAACTGGAAATGGTTTAAAAGATGAAAATGTAAGATTATTAGATTATATTCCTTTGGGCGTAGGACCATTTTTGTATCATAGAAGAAATAAAGATTCTTATGAAGGGAGTGATTTTAGACAATTGGTTGCCGTAAATATCGCGATAACCGCTTTGCCACTTATTTATTATTTTCATTTATATAAATAATTTCTTATTAACAAGATTTTTATATGTTGAATTAATAATTATCTTATGGTATTAAAATTATATAATACTCTTGGGAGGAAGAAGCAAGTGTTTAAACCGATTAAGGGTAATAGTGTGGGGATGTATAGTTGTGGGCCTACGGTTTATTGGTATCAGCATATTGGTAATATTAGGTCGTATGTTTTTGCGGATGTGCTTAAGAGGGTTTTGATTTATGATGGGTTTAAAGTTAAGGAGGTTATTAATATTACTGATGTTGGGCATTTGACTTCGGATGGGGATGAAGGGGAGGATAAGATGGAGAAGGCGGCTAAGAAGGAGGGGAGGAGTGCTAGGGAAATAGCTGATTATTATTTTAAAATTTTTGAGAAGGATTTGGATAGTGTTAATTTTATTATGCCTGATAAGTGGGTTAAGGCTAGTGGACATATTAAAGAACAGATTGATATGATTAAAAAACTTGAGGATAAGGGATTTGTGTATAAGACTGATGATGGAGTTTATTTTGATACTTCAAAGGTTAAGAATTATGGGGAGTTGGGTTTGTTGGATAAGGAAGGGCTTGAGGCTGGGAAAAGGGTTGATTTGGGTGATAAGAAGAATAAAACTGATTTTGCTTTGTGGAAGTTTTCTGAGAAGGGTAGTAAGAGGCAACAGGAATGGAAGAGTCCTTGGGGAGTGGGGTTTCCGGGATGGCATATTGAATGTAGTGCGATGAGTAGTAAGTATTTAGGTAAGAGGTTTGATATTCATACTGGAGGGATGGATCATATAACGGTTCATCATACAAATGAGATTGCGCAGAGTGAGAGTGCGTTAGGGGTTAAAGGGTGGGTTAAGTATTGGTTGCATGGAGCTTTTCTGAATTTTGGGGGTGAGAAGATTAGTAAGAGTAAGGGGGGGTTTTATACATTGACTGAGCTTTCTGAGAAAGGATATGATCCTTTAGTTTTTAGATATTATTTACTTACTGGACATTATAGAACTCAGATGAATTTTACTTTGGAAAATTTGGATAGTGCTAAGACTTCTCTTAAGAGGTTGAAGAATATACTTAGCGAGGTTAAGGATGATGGGAAGATTAATGAGATGTATTTGAAGAAGTTTGAGAAAGCAATTGATGATGATTTAGATATGCCTCGGGCTTTAGCTGTGTTATGGTCTTTTGTTCGGGATGCTAAGGCTGTTGGGAAGATTAAAACAATTAAAAAGATGGATAGTGTGTTTGGGTTGGATTTGTTGGTTAGTGAGAAGTTGGAGGTTCCTGTTGGTGTTTTGAAATTGGTTAAGGATAGGGAGAAAGCTCGAGCTGAGAAGGATTGGGCTAAGGCTGATGAGTTGAGGGATGAGATTGCTAGGAAAGGTTTTAAGGTGGATGATACTGGGAGTGGGAGTAAGGTTCAGAAAATATAAAAAGATATAAAAAGGGGGTTGGTTTGTGATAATTACAAGATGAGATTCACAGAGATATTTGCAAAGAGTTTTGATGAGTATAAGAAGAGTTTTGGAAGTATTTTTAAGTTGGCGTTTGTTTTTGTGGCGATTCCTTCTTTGTTGGGAATTATTGTTTTATATTTGATGAGTCTTAGTGATCCGGTTTTTTATAGTGCTTTTGTTAATGGTGATTTTGAAGGGTTGAGTGCTATGTTTTATTTTGTTATTTTTTTGTTGTCGATGATTAGTGTTGTTTTGTATGTTATGTTTGAGGCTGGGTTGGTTAAGGAAAGTTTGAGGGGTCGGATTGGGTTTGGGGCTTCGATTGAATCTAGTAAGAAGTATTTTTGGAAGTTTGTTTGGTATGGCATAGTTAGTATTTTTTTACTTGGGTTGTTGTTTTTGGCTTTTATAATACCTGGGATTATTTTTATGATATATTGGTCTTTGGCTGTTTATGTTTATTTTGATAGTAGGAAGAGTGTTATAGAATCGTTTAGAACTAGTTTTCATATAGTTAGAGGGAATTGGTGGAGGATTTTTGGGTATACTATATTAATAGTTTTGTTAGTCGGGGTTGTTGGACTGATCCTGGATTTGTTTACTGTTCCGATGGCGTTGTATATTGAGAGTTTGGCCAGTCCTTCGTTAGGAGTTGTGTTTATTAATTTTTTAATTGAGGATGTTGTGAACTTTTTTAATATATTGATAACTGTGCCCTTTATAGTGTTGTTTTATAAGAATATTTATTTGAGGTTGAGGAAGGAGAAGAGAGGTGTTGGGCGAGGTGTTAGTAAGGCGAGTAAGGATGAGAAAGAGAAGAGGGGTGGGAAGGGGAAGAAGGGCGGAAAAGGGAAGAAGAGATAAATATAAAAATAATTGTTTGTTAGTTGTTCTATGTTAGATGAGATGATAGAGAAGGCTAATTTAATATTGTTGTTTGTGATGTTTTTATTGATTGTTGCTCTTAGCGTATGGTTAGTTGTGAGGATTCTTTAAGATGAAAAGAAGGAAGATATTGGACGTTTTTTATTTAATGATCGTTGTTCTAGTAATTATTTTTGGATTATTTCTTTTGTATCAAGTGATATTAAAGATTCTTGGGGGATCTTGGACTACTGAGGCGGTTGTTATTTCTTTGTTGGTGTTGTTGATAAGTATGGTTTTTGTTATAGCATCTAGCCAGATAAAATTGAGTGTAGATTATGGATATTTTAAAAGGGAGAACAGTCGATTTAGAGAATATATCTATAAAGAGTTAAGAGAGATAAAGGATAAGATATAAAAACTTGTTTTGATTGTTTGATTGAAGAGAGTGTGATATGGCAGTACAATTGGATTATTTAGCGAAGAAGGGTTGGAAGGCTAGTAGTAAGAATCATCTTGTTACTTTGATTAAGATGGAGTTGAGTGAGGTTGCTGTTAAGGAGGCTAAGGGGAGTGGGAAGAGTTTGAGGAAGGTTTTTGAGGAGGGGTGTGCTTCGGTGGCGGCTGAGAGTAGTACTGGTACTTGGACTAAGGTATTTGATGGGAAGGGTTCGGGGATTCCTCTTGCGGCTAAGAAGAAAGCTGTGGCGTTTGATTTGGATTATAGGAATCATATGTTTAAAGTTGCTTATCCTATTGATTTGTTTGAGTTGGATAATATTAGTGGGTTGTTGGCTGGGATTGTTGGGAATATTGCGGGGATGAAGATGGTTAGTGGGATGAGAATTTTTGATGTTAGGTTTCCTAAGAAAATGGTTAAGGCGTTTCTTGGTCCGAGGTTTGGTGTTCGTGGGGTTCGTAGGTTTTTGGGGAAGAAGAAAGGTTGTTTACTTGCTACGGTTCCTAAACCTAAGATTGGGAGGACGGCTAAGGAGCAGGCGTTATTGGCTAGAGATTTGTTTTCGGCTGGGGATGGGAGTTATGAAGGGATTAAGGATGATGAGAATCTTACAAATTTGTATTTTAATAAGTTTGATAAAAGGTGTAGGTTGGTTCATAATGAGAGGAAGAGGGCGGAGAAGATTAGTGCTAGAAAGAAATTTTATTTGTGTAATGTTACGCATTCGAATATGGATAAGATGGTTGATCGTGCTAATTTGATTAAGAAAAATGGGGGGAGGTTTATGATGGTGGATGTGGTGACGACGGGGTTTAGTGCTGTTGATAGTTTGCGTCGGAAGAATTTGGGGTTGGCGATTCATGCGCATAGGGCTATGCATGGATTTGTTACTAGAGATAATAGCGAGGGGGTTCATGGTTCTGGTTTGTTGGAAGGGTTTAGTATTTCGATGGTTGTTATGGCTAAGTTGTTTCGGTTGTTGGGAGTTGATTCGATACATGGTGGTAGTCCGTTGGCTAAGATGGAGGATTATGGTGAGGCGGTTTATATTAGTAAGGTTTTGCAGGAGAAGCATTTAAAACCTGATAAGAAGATTCCTAGTTTGGGGCAGGAGTGGTTTCATATTAAGCCGGTTTGGATGACGGCTAGTGGGGGGTTGCATCCTGGGGATTTTGAGAAGATTCTTAAGTTGTTGGGGGAAGATATTATAATTCAATGTGGGGGTGGGGTTTTGGGGCATCCTCAAGGGGTGAAGCCAGGGGTTATTGCTGCGCAGCAGGCTCGCTCTTTGTTTGAGAATGGAATTAGTGTTAGGAAGTTTGTTAAGGAAGAGGATTGTTCTGAGTTGGCTCGGGCTGTTGGGGAGTGGGGGTATGGGCCTAGGATTGTTTATTGAGGTTTAGGATTGTTTGTTAGTAAAGTTTATCATTATCTATTTCATCAATAAATTCATAAATTTCTTTTTTCATTCTAGGATTTAGTGAAACGTGTAATTCTCCTGTTGATGGTTTAATATACAATAGGTTGTAATTTACTAAAAGTTTTGTGGCTTTGTTAATATGTTTCTTTCCTTTATTGCTGTCTCTAATATAATTTGGCAGGCTTTTGAGTACTTTTTTTAGTTCTGAATGTGCTCCTCCCCATTTATCTAATCCAATTAGTCTCTCTAGTATTAGTTTTGCTATTAATTTTATTTTTTTATCACTTTCTTCCATTGTATGTGTAGATAAATATTTTATCTGAGGAATCAGAAAACCACACCCTTCAGGGTGTGTGGTTCCTCTAGATCCTAAAAACAAAGGCCTTTATCAAACCACGCCTTTTAAGGTGTGGTGGCCATTGTTTTTTTGATATAAAAGTTTCTTCTATTTTGGAATGATACTATATCAAAACAGAAGATTTATAAGTAAGTGTTTATTAGAAGTTGAATGGAGAGAACTAAATTTATAAACTATATGGGGGATACTCCTGTAATGAGGCTTTTTGATTTTTTGATTACTGGAAGAGATTTTGATTATAGTTTGAGTGATATTGCGAGGAATTCTGGGGTGGGGTGGGCAACGTTATATCGTATATGGCCAGGATTCATAGAAAATAAGTTAGTTGTTAATACGAGGAATATTGGGAATGCAAAATTGTTTAAGCTTAATAGTGAAAGTGATGTTGTACAGAATCTGATTAAGTTATATAAATCTATTTTGAGGTCTGGTGTTGGATTGAGGGATGAAAGAGTTAGTGTTGTCGGGAATTAGGTGGTTTTTGTTAAATGAAATAGGTTAGTTAATTCCTTCAACTGGGTTTATACCCCGGGAGCTTGCTCCGAGGGGAGGGGCGCATTAAGTTGAAGGTTAAAATACCCCGCAGCTTGCTGCGGAACGAACAAAGTGAGTGGTGGGTTTTTGATTCTATCGTAACAAAAACCTTTTAAACTTGCTTTCTGGTTTGTTATTATGATATTCGACAATATTCCAGGTTTTATTGGGCTTAACAGTTATTTGAAGGCTGTTGTGGTTTTTGTGGTGTTGTTTGTTGTGTTGAGGTTGGTTTTATATGTTGGTGAGAAGGTTTTTATTAAGTTGACTAGTAAGACTGCGAGTGATTTGGATGATTTGATATTGGCTAAGAGTAGTCGGCCGTTGAATTTGACGTCTATGTTTGTTAGTTTGATTTTTGCGCTTAGGGAGTTGAGTTTTGGTGCGGGAGTTGAGGGGGTTGTGTATAATAGTTTGTATAGTTTGTTGGCGGTTACACTTGGGTATTTGGTTTTTGTGGTTGTGAATTTGTCGTTGGGTCGGGTTTGGAGGAAGTTGAGTGAGAAGACTGAGAGTGATATTGATGATACTTTAGGGCAGTTGGTTCAGGAGGCGCTTAGGATTATTTTGATTGTAGTTATTGCTATAATTGTGTTGAATATTTGGGGGGTTGAGATTGGGCCTTTTCTTGCTGGTTTGGGGATTGCTGGGTTGGCCGTTGCGCTTGCTTTGCAGCCGATTTTAGGGAATGTGTTTTCTGGGATTGCGATAATTATGGATGGGACGTTTAAGGTTGGAGATATTATTAAGATGGATAATGGGATGACTGGAGAGGTTTTTAAAATTGGGCTTCGGACGACGAGGATTAAGAGTTTTGATAATGATATGATAATTGTTCCGAATAGTGTTTTGGCTGGGGCTACTGTGCAGAACTTTTTGCAGCCGGATCATAGTGTTAGGGTGACTGTTGAGTTTGGGGTTGAGTATGGGGTTGATCCTGAGTATGTTAAGAAGTTTGTTTTGGAAGAGGTTGAGAGTATTGGTTTTATTGATAAGGATCAGGATGTTGCGGTTTTGTTTAGTGAGATGGCTGATAACTCGTTGAATTTTAAGGTTAGGTTTTGGGTTGATGAGATTGGTAAGAAGTGGCCGGCTCATCAAGAGGCGATGAGTAAGATTTATCGTAGGTTGTATAAGGAAGAGATTGGGATACCTTATCCGCAGAGGACGGTTTGGATGAGGGATGATAAAGGTAAATCGCCTGATCCATCTGATAAAAAGTTTGATGGTGTTAGGGGGAAGTATTTTTCTGATTTTGGGAGGGAGTATGTTGAGGAGAAGGATGGTGAGAGGGGATGATAAAAAGTAAGAATGTGGTTATTTGCCTTGATTAACATATGCTTCTAGTTCTGAGTTAGATGATCTAGATATAGGGTCATATCCTATATTGCTCGTGAATTCTAATTTTTCAGCATCTTCTAGTTTTCCATTTTCATTACTATCTGCAATTGAGAAAGCTTTAATGTATAATGTACTACGATGATCTTTAATAGAGTTTATTTTACTGTAAGCTACTACTCCTGCAGCTCCCATGGATGCCACAGATGCTACTAAAAGCCCAGTAAGAAATTTATTGAACGGATGCATGAGCCTTCTTATAATTTGAAGTATTTAACCTTTTCTATAATTAATAGTTTGTAATGTCAAGATTATGTATAATAACGTGATTGAGATTGGGATTTTGTAGTCTAGGGTTGAGAAGTAAATTAAGATGATGAGGATTAGGGAGATGATTGAGATGTAGTTGAAACGGTTTTTCCAGGATTTGGTTTCGTCTTTGCAGAGTTTTTTTAGGAGTAATCCTGTGGGGATTCCGGCTAGGATGATTGCGATGTAGATAATGGGTTTTAGCATAAGGTTTTTAAGTGAATTGATTTTAAAAGGGTTATGGAAGATGCGAAGATTGTTGAGAAGATTAGGAAGGGTAAGGTTTTTATTTATCCGACGGATACGGTTTATGGGTTGGGATGTGATGCTTCGAAGGTTGAGAGTGTTAGGAAGATTAAGGGTATGAAGGGGCGGGATGCTGATAAGCCTCTTAGTGTGATTGCTCCTTCTGTTGAATGGATTGTTAAGAATTTGGTTGTTGATGAAGGATTGGATTTGAGTAAGTATTTGCCGGGGCCTTATACGGTTATACTTAAGAAGAAGTATAAGGGGTTTCTTAGTGAGGTTAGTGGAGGGGATAGTTTGGGGGTTAGGATTCCTGATTGTGAGTTTACTTCGATTGTTCAGAAAAGTGATCGGGCGTTTGTTACAACTTCGGTTAATTTGAGTGGGGAGGATCCTGCTAGGAAAGTTGATGAGGTTCCTCTTGATATTTTGGAGAAGGTTGATGAAGTGATTGATGTTGGAGAGTTGAATGGGAAGGTTTCTAAGTTGATTATTGGTGGGAAGGAAGTTGAGCGAGGTTGAGAATGGGTAACAGTATCTCTGCATAGATCTATTTTTAGTTGTATTCCGAATCGGACTTCGTCACGATTCTCCCTTATTTTCTTGAAATGTGCCAAATTATCCCCTATAATCAACAAGCAGACTTAGTTGGTGTTATTCTTGCAGGGTTACCGAGACCAACTTTTAATTCCTGTGCGGAGATACTGGAGTAAAGAGTAAATCTTATAAACTTCTCATTTTATCATTAATAATGAAATCACAAACAATTTTGGGAATAATATTTATTATCGTTGGAATTATTCTGACGGTAACTTTAATTGGAGCTGTTTGGGGAGTGCCTTTAATTATTATTGGGATATTTCTGATAATATTTAGGAATGAAGAATCTAAGATAGAGTCTATAAAAATAAAAGGAGGTAAAAAAAGATGAAACAAGGTATAATAATAACTAATACAGAGGCTGTTCCTGGAAAAAAGGTTGTTGAGATTTTGGGAGTGGTTCAAGGTTCTACGGTTAGGAGTAAACATTTGGGCCGGGATATTGCTGCAGGTTTTAAGTCGATTGTTGGTGGGGAGTTAAAGGGGTATACAGAGATGTTGGCTCAAGCGAGAGAAGAAGCTTATAATCGGATGGTTAATGGTGCGATAGAAAAAGGCGCTGATGCGGTAATTAACATGAGGTTCATGACCTCTTCAGTAACTCCTCAGGCGGCGGAGTTACTTGCATATGGGACTGCTGTTAAGTTAGGATGAGATTTGCTATAACTTATTATAAGGATAATATTGCTGGGAAGAATATTGCGGATCGGTTTAGGGAGTTGGGGTTTATGCCGCAGGTTCCTGTGATTGAGTTGGATAAGGAGACGTTGTATTCTGAGTTGAGTGTTGGTAAGTATCCTGAGTTGGCTAGTGTTGATTTTTTGGTTTTTCTTTCGACTCATAGATCTTCTAAAGGGGAGTCGGCTCTTACGGTTCATGCTCCTGGGAATTTTAGGGGGAATGAGTTAGGGGGGGATGTAGGTAGGGTTTGTATGACATCGGCGTTTGTTTGTAAGTGGTTGTTTAAGGAGTTGGCTAGGANGGTTGCGTTGGATGANGGGATTGCTGAGAGGTATAAGGTTACTATGGAGGCAACTCATCATGGGCCTTTGTGCGAGATTCCTTGTTGTTTTGTGGAGTTGGGAGCTAATGAAGAGAATTTTAGAGATGAGAGGGCTGCGAGATTGTTGGCTGAAGTTGTTGCATCGCTTGATGGTTATAAAGTTGATGAGAAATGGATTCCTACGATTGGGATTGGGGGGCCACATTATACTCCTAATTTTAATGAGATTCAACTTGAAAGTGATTATGCGATTGGGCATGTTATTGTAAATTATAATTTGCCTCTTACTGATAGTATTATTAGGGAGGCTGAGGGGAAAACTGAGGAGCAGGTTAAGGAGGTTTTGGTGGATTGGAAGGGGTGTGGGAAGGCTGCGGTTAGGGATGAGGTGATAGATTTATTAAATAAGGTTGGTTTGAAGTATAAGAAGACAAAAGAGGTTAAAGATAATATAAATGGGAATTAAAGGTTTGATTATTGTTTTATTGGTGGTTTCGGTGCTGATAAATGTTTTTCTTGTTGTTATATTGTTTAGTGAAGATGTTGTTAATATCCCTAAGACTTTGATGGTTTGTAATTTAGATAGTGAATGTGTTGAGGGATTTGAGTGTGAGGAAGATATTTTATGTGATGGCAATGAGTGTTATAGTGCTAAGTTTTGTCAAAGCAATGTTGTGTTAAATGATTTTGAATGTAGGGACAAAAATGATTGTAGTGAGGATACAGAGTGTGTTGATGGAAAGTGTGTTTGGACGAGGGTTACTTGTGGGAATGGAATATGTGAAGAGAAAGGGATTGATAAGGAAGTGAGTGAGATGCCTGAATGTCCCGATGGATTAGAGGCATGTGATTGGGTTTATAATTATGTTGTTTGTCCAGAGGATTGTGGGTGATTAGAATTTATTATTGATAATCTTACAAAATTCTTTAACTTTCTTTATATATTCTTTATTATCTATTTGTCTATCTTGTACTTCTAAAGTGGCTAGAGGTTTTTTGTTTGAGAGTTTTTCCATTATGTATTGTGCGTTTTCTGGGGATGCTCCGAAGGTTATGAAAAGGGCTAGTTTTTTTATTTTGGTTTTGTTTTGTTTGATGAAAGTTTTTATTGCTGGGCAGATTCCGTCCCAGATTGGGGTGCCGATGATTATTAGGTCGAAGTTTTTTGGATTGTTTTTTAATGGTTGTATGGTTGTTGGGGTTTTTAGTTCTTCGTCGAATGCTCCCTTGAACCAGCTTAGTAAATGAGATCTGTCTTTTTTGTCTATGAGTCTTTCGGTTTTTGCTCCTAGAGTTCTAGCTATTAGCTCGGCTACTCTATGGGTGTTGTTGTGTCTTGAGTAATAGACTACTAGTATCTTTTTATTGTTGAACATTTTTGATGTTTTTATTTACTTCAATGAGTACTTTTTCAATTGATTTATTAGTGGTGTCTATTGTTATTTCATTACTTTTCTTAGTATTTATTGCCCTATTATAGAATTCTTTAAGTTCTTTTATTGAGAGTCTGTTTCTTTTAGTTTCTCTAATCTGTAATTCTTTGAAATTTGTTGTGAAAAATAATTGTATAGTTTTTACCTTATATTTTCTTCCTAAACTGATGAATTTATTTAAGTATAGTTTTCCATTTTTATCTTTATATGATAATGTTCCTTCCAAGATGACTGTGTAATTATTTTTTAGGTAATTGTCAGCGATTCTTCTAGCGTTCTCGATCACAACTTCGTTATTTTTATCTCCATCGACGATTCCGTGATAGAACATGTTGGTGTGAATAATTGCGGTTTTTTCTTTTGGAAAATATTTTCTTAGTTTTTCAGCTATCGTGGTTTTACCTGAGCATGCTACTCCTCTAATTATTATTAGTTTATTTTTCATTGTCATTTATCTTTTTAGTTGTTTCCAACTTATTCTTTTCTTTTTGAGATTTTGGAGTTGGGGCCATTCTTCGTATAGGGTGTTTCTGTGTGTTTGGTAGAAAATTCCTAGAGGTATCTTTGTTTCTGATTGATTGTAGTCGAATTGTCTTGCTAGTTTTAATGCTCTTGATAGTTTTTGGGGTTTTGGGATTTTGTACATTCTGTCGTCTTTTCCGTTTGTTTCTAGGTTGAAGACCATGCAGTCTTGGATTACTTCTACGAATGAGAATCCCTTGTGTTTGATTGCGGCTTCGATTGTTTGTTGGGTGTGGTCTAGGTCTCGGGCGTTGCATCTTGCTACGAAGGTTGCGTTGGCGGAGAGTGCTAAATGGATGGGGTTTAGGGGTTGGTTGAATTCTCCTAATGGTTCTGATTTTGTTTTGAATCCTAATTGGCTGGTTGGAGTGGCTTGGCCGGTTGTTAGTGAGAATGATTGATTGTCGAAGACGATTAGAGTTATGTCTGGGTTGAATCTGCAGGCGTGGATGAAATGGGCCATTCCTTCTGAATATGTGTCTCCGTCTCCGGCGAAGGCTATTACGTTTAAGTTTGGGTTTCCTAGTTTTATTCCTATTGCTAGAGGGATTGCTCGTCCGTGTAAGCCGTAAAGTCCTGAGATGTTTAGATAGTCGAAGATTTTTCCATGGCAACCTACTCCGCATGTCATCGCGAAGCTTTCTCGTTTATGTCCTTGTTTGATTAGGGATTCTATGGCTTTTTGAGAAGATTCTAGGATCATGTTGTCGGGGCAACTTGGGCACCAAGTTATTTTCTTGGTAGTTCGTAGAGGGTCTCCGGGGAGTGATGGGGGGTTCATTTTAGTTTGAAATGTTTTTTAATTTTAAGTGCAGTCTTGTTTGCGGATAGGTTTGTGTTATCTATAGTGTATGAATCAACGAAGGGGATTGGAGATAATAGATCGTATTTTGAAAGAGTTTTTTTAAGGGTATTTACTTCTCTTATTTTTGCGTGTTTTCTTCTTGAAATGTTTTTTACTCTTTTAGATAATTCCTTTTCATTGCATGATAATTGAACAAAATTAACTTTCCCATTATGTTTTTTTATCTTTGATATAAGTTTTTTGACCCACCTGTCATCCGTTTTATATGCATAGCAAAAGGTGAATATGACTCCGCGTACTTTTTGTTTTGCTGCTTCTTCTAGAAGTTCGATTCTTATTTTATCATTAAAACTGAAATAAGATTTAGTACTTGATTTTATAATTGAACTAATTAGATCAACTGTTAATTGATTGTGGAATATTTTGTATCCAGTTTTTTTTGCTAGTGCTTTGGCTACAGTTAATTTACCTACTGCAGGTGGTCCGTAAATGAATATTAGTTTCATATTTTAATTTGTTTATTTATATTTAATTTTTTATTATCAAAAATATTGAGTACGCCGGCAGAGGGACTCGAACCCTCGCGTCCCGAAGGACATCGATTGACAGTCGATTGCGATAACCACTCCGCCATACCGGCGCTATTTTTTAAACAAACCGAAATATTTAAATACTTCTTATGCTTGTTGTAATAGATTGACAGTCTATTGGGTTCAGCCACTCTTTTCGAACCTTTTTTATTTATGTTTATATTTGGTGATTTCATATTATTTTCTCAACTCCCTTTCTAATTGTTTTTTTAGTTCATCTGATCTGAAAGGTCTTCCATCGTATTTTAATATTCGGTTTTTGATTGAGATTCCTGTTTTTTCTCTGATGATACGGCCGAGTTGGCCGGTTAGATTGCTTTCGATTAGGATGATTTTGTTTGCTTTTTGCATTTCTTTTTTAATTTGATTTGATAATGGTTTCATGTAGATTACTTGGAGAAATTTGTAGTCTAGGTCTTTTATGGCGTCGACTATTGCTCCTTTTGGGGAGCCCCACGCGATTATGAGGTTTTTGCTGTTCTTTTTCCCGTGGGTTTTTATCATGGGGAACTGGGTGCAGGCTTGTTGGATCTTTTTGTATTTTTCTAGGCGTTTGTTTGCGTTTGTTATTGCTATTGTTGGGTCTTCAGTTGTTATGCCGTATTGGTTGTGTTCATAGCTTGTGGCCTTTATTATTGTATTTTTCTCTCCAGGGACTTCTCTGTTTACTTTTACTTTTATTGGTTTTTGAGGTTTGATTGTTGATGAGAATTCGGATTCTGCTATGTGTTTGTCAGATAGTATTATGGTTAGGGCTTTGTGTTTTTCTGAGAGGTAGAATGCTTGGTTTGTTATTTCTATGGTTTCTGTTGGGTCTCCTGGTGCTATTACTATTCGTGGGAATTCTCCGTGGCCTGCCCTTAAGGCTATGTCTAAATCTCCTTGCATGTTGTATGTTGGGATTCCGGTTCCTGGGCCTACTCGGCTGGCTAGATAGACTACTAATGGAATTTCTGAGATGCCTTGCATGCTAAGTCCTTCAGTCATTAGGTCGAATCCTCCGCCTGAGGTTCCTATCATTGTTTTGGCTCCTGCGAAGCTTGAACCTAGGGCCATGTTTACTACTGAGATTTCGCTTTCTGCTTGGAATGCCATGAAATTATGTTCTAGTTGTTTTTTTGCAAGTTCGTGTAATGCATTTGTTGCGGGGGTCATTGGGTAGGCAATGTATAAGTCTATGTTTGAGTTGATTGCTCCTAATGAGATTGCTTTGCTTCCGCTGAGAAGGGTTGGCTTGTTGTTTAGTTTTTTTAGTTGGTTTGTTTGTTTTTGGGAGTTGTATCCTGCTGTTGCTGCTTCTAGTGAAGATTTTAGATATGGTTTGCCTTTTAGGTTTGAGTTAATTTGAGTTAGGAGAATTTGTTTTTCTATTCCTAGAACTTTTGCTAAAGCTCCGGCTAGAGCAATGTTGGCATTAAGTCCAAGGTTTAGAAATGGTTTGTAATCGATTATAATTGTGTTTTTGTTGATGTTATTTTTGTGGACTTGTTTTGTGTTTTCGTCTAATGCGATTATTATGTCAATTTTGGATTCGTGGCTTGATATTTGTTTATCGGAGATTGAAAGGACGTTGAAGTTGTGGCCTCCTCGGATTATTGAGGGATAGTCTCGGTAGTTGAAGATAAAATAGCCTTGGCTTAATAATGTTTGAGCTATTATTGCTGAGACTTTGTTAATGCCTTGTCCTGCTTTTCCTCCGATTAGGATATTTAGTCTCATGTTTCACCTTTTTGAATAGAAAGGAGGGTTGTTATATAAAGTTTGGGATGGATTATTTTCTAATATTAATTTATAGAAATCTCAAGCATGTCTTTAATATGATCTGGAAGCATTCTTCTTAGGTGAGGTTCGACTTTTTCCTCAAATATTTTTTGAAGGTAGTGATCATTGCTATTAACTTCTTGATTATGTCCGTAAACTCCTTTATGGTCATAGTTGATAATTTGGTCTCTCTCAAAACTTGCATATAATCCTCGTGCCCTATTTTCGGGTTGATATTCAGGTAATGACGCGCTTAATTTACGGGTATCCCTTGATCTATTAGGATCGTTTTCTATCTTTTCTGTTTCGTATTCACAAAATACTTCATATTCTGTGCCATCAATAGAAATCTTTGCATTTAGATGCTGGGTTGATTTCGTACGTGAAGTAAATGTGGGGGAATCAATTTGCTCCTCTAATTCTAGATTATTAGTTGAATTCATAGTTTATTCAGGGACTGTTTGATTTAAATATTTTATCGTGATCAGTTAGTATTATTTTGGATGATTTTTGTTAGCAATGATCTTCTTTATCTCATCAACACTTTTAGGATTTAATAAAGTCGATAGACCTTTGGGTTCTTCATTAATTAAAAGGCTTTTGAGAATTCTCCTCATGATTTTTCCACTTCTTGTTTTGGGTAGTTGGTTTACTACATAGATGAAGGATGGGCGGGCGGTGGGGCCTATTTTTTTGTCTACGTGGGATTTGATTTGTTTTTCTAGGTTTGATGGGTGTTTATTGTGTTTGAGAATTAGGAATGCTACTGGGACTTCTCCTTTTAGTTTGTCTGGAATTGGGACTACTGCGCATTCGTTTACTAATTTGTGTTGGCTTATTGCGTCTTCTAGTTCGGCTGTTGATAATCGGTGGCCGGCTACTTTCATTACGTCGTCGGTTCTGCCTGTTATACGGATTAAATTGTCTTTAGTTATAAAGGCTCCGTCACTGCTGTCATAATATTTCTTTTTGTATTTAGTTAGGTATTGCCAATATGTTTTGAGGTATTTTGGATGGTTTTTGTAAACTCCATGTAATAGGCCAGGGGCGAAGGGCGATTTTTGTACGATGAATCCTAATTGGTTTTTCTTTTTTTCTTTTCCTTTCTCATCGACGATTATGTGTTTTATTCCTGGGAAACTTTTACCTGCTAGAGTTGGGACGAATGGGCCGATTCCGGGAAGGACGTTTACTATGGTTCCTCCAGTTTCTGTTTGCCACCAAGTGTCTATGATTGGGCAACGTGAATGTCCTATCTTTTTGAAATACCAGTTCCAGGCATCTTTGTCAATTGGTTCGCCTACTGATCCTAGAATTTTTAGAGAGGGCATTTTGTATTTTTTTATGTATTTTTCTGGGAATTTCATGAACATTCTTATTGCTGTTGGGGCTGTGTAGAATGCTGTTACGTTGTGTTTTTCAATTATCTTCCACCATCGGTCTGGTTTTGGGAAGTCTGGACTGCCTTCGTAGATTAGAGTTGTTGAACCGTTTAATAGGGGTCCGTAAAATGCGTAGGTATGGCCTGTGATCCAGCCGATGTCGGCTGTGCACCACATTACGTCGTTATCTTTTAAATTGAAGTTCCATTTGGTTGTGATGTATGCATGTGTTGCATAGCCCCCTGTGTCGTGGACAACTCCTTTTGGTTTACCGGTTGTTCCAGAGGTATAGAGGATGAACATTGGGTCTTCTGATTTGACTGTTGTCGGGATGAACTTACTACTAGCGGTTTTCATTTCTTTATTGAAGTCACGGATTTTTAAACCTCTTACAGATTTTTTTAATCTTGGGACTACGATTATTTTTTTTATTGTTGTACGTTTTGCTGCTAGTTTTGCTTTTTTTAGTAGATTAATTGGTTTTCCACGTCGGTAATATCCGTCTGCAGTTATTAGGAGTTTTGCTTTGCCATCTTGGATTCTTGCTTTTAATGCGTCGCTTGAGAATGCAGAGAATACTACTGAGTGGATGGCTCCTATTCTTGTACAGGCTAACATGGCTACTAATGCTTCGGGGATTAAAGGTAAGTAAATAGAGACTACGTCTCCTTTCTTGATTTTGTATTTAGTTAGGACGTTTGAGAATTTGCAGACTTTTTCATGGAGTTCTTTGTAGGTTAGTATTGTGGGTTTTTCATTTGTTGGTTCTGGGACGAAGATTAGTGCTGGTTTGTTTGCGTTTTTGAAAAGATGTCGGTCTATGCAATTATATGAGAAGTTTAATTTTCCTCCTTTGAACCATTTGAAGTATGGGAGTTTTTCTTCGTATGTGGTTGTCCAAGGTTCTTCCCAGTCTAGTCCTTCTTTGGCAATTTTGGCCCAGAATTTTATTGGGTTTTTATCTGCTTCTTTGTAGATTTTTGGATTGTTTACGTAAGCTATTTCTTTCATAGCTTTGCTGGGCCAGTATTTAGATCCTTTTTTGGTAATGTATTTAATTGCCATCTCTTTTTTACTAGGAGTGAGTGGGAATTAATAAAGGTTGTTGTTTTTGTGGGTTTAGATTATTAATTTTTAGTTGCCTGTGACATATGTCAGTAGGGTCTATACAAAACAAGTCACCCGAAAACCATATAAACTCTATTTATTATTATACATTATGGAATCGAAGCAAATCATAAAAAACAAAGAACAGGAAAGGGATAAATATACTAAAGAAGAGATAGATTATAAAAATATGCCAATAGGTGAGCTAGTGAGAACTTTGCAAAAGGATCCCGATACTATACGGCAAGCAAGAGAATTGATAAAAAACATGTAATTATAAACCAAATGATTTTTTGAGCACATTATATGAATGAAAGTATGGGGTTCTTAATTTATGTTTGATATTAACTTTTAGGTATGAATTTTTTGCCAGTTCGCTGCACATAGTATTATTGTCGTCAGAATAAATAATGTCAAATCCCTTAAAACTAGCACAAGCAACGATCCTTAAATCATTCATAAAATTATTGGTTTCTTTTTGAATTCCACCAATTTTTTTGTATTCTCTAAAATATTCAATAGCAATCTCTTCAATAAATGGAGTAATAGTAATAACACGGTTTGTAGTAATCCGATCGTATAGGGGAAGCATGTTTTTTGCGTTTCTTAATTCGTTTCTAATCACTCTAAAATTATGTACTTGAAAATCTTGATCTTGTTTGATTTTTTCTGTTAATAAAGAGCCATATAATTTATCTAAAGTAATAAAACCATAGATATTAGTATCAAACAAAACTCTTAACATATTCTAGTCGATAAATTTATGTTTGTCTTTTGTTCCTTTGTACCAGAGCATTTTTGTGTAGCCTGTGTTGTCTATCCAGTTGTTTGGGATTTCTAATTCTTTTAGGACTTTTATTATTTTATTTCTGGCAGTTTTGATTTCGCTTTTTGTTGCTAGGTATTCTATTTCCATAAAGTATCCTAGGTGTTTCACGTTGTTGATTTCTATGTTTAATCTTTTGTCTTTTTTGTAATTGTAGGTTTCGTTGTATTTTGTTTTTTTGACCCATTCTGTGAAATTTAGATCCTTGAAAAGTGCTAGGAGGTTGTTAACTTCTTCTTTTCCTTTTAGTTTGAATTCGAATTCTTGTTTAACTACAACTTGTTTGGTCCAGTAATTTTTAACCCATTTTTTGAAAGTTACTTCATAGGTATCTTTCATTTTTCTGATACGAAATGCTTTTTTTGGATAACCTTTTTTTTGTATTGCGAAATAATCGTCAGATTTCTTTCCCTCTTTTTTGAACTTAGCTATTTTTTTTATTTTATCTCGTAGATTGGTTACTTCGTCTTTAGGAATTGCTACTTTTGTTTCTACTTCTAACCAGACCATTTTTCCTCTTTTTCGATATTAGTGAGAAGGATTTATTGTTTATAAGGTTTGTTTAATTGTGTTGGTTTTGCTTTCAATTACTGTAGTATAGATTTGGAGTTCTTTGTTTTTAGATCTCTGGTGGATAGCTTTCTAGAATTAGGAGTGATGCTCCACAAACGATAAAGATTATCTCTACGAATAAGAATATTAGGAAAATATTAAGTTCTTTAGAAGGGATGCATGAGATACAGAAATTTGAGGATATTAGTTTATTCATTATAACTGCGAATATTCCTAGGCTGATTAGTGTAAATGCTATGGCTCTTCTAGTATTTTTGATGTTTTTTGCTATTATCATTTTCCTCTTTTGATGTTTATTAATGGGGTTATTTATTTTTAAATGTTGGTGATGTTGTTGGTTAATTTTACTTAATTTTTTTTATCTCATCTAATAACTGGTTTTTTTCTTTTCTTGATGTGTATTTTTTCCCGAATTTGACTAATGTGGGGTTTAGTTTTATCCAATGTGATTTTGGGAAGAGTTTTTTTAGATCTTGTTCTACTTTTTCTGGTTTTTTGGCATTGGTCCAGTTGAGATAGTTGGAGATGTAGTGGACGTGGGTGTCGACGCCTATGGCGTGTATTCCTTGTTCTGATAGGAAGACGTTTGCTGTTTTAGCTCCGACTCCTGAGAGTTGGATTAATTTGTTGAAGTCGTTTGGGATTTTTCCTTTGTATTTTTCTTCTAATTGTTTTGAGCAGTTGATTATGTTTTTTGTTTTGTTTTTGTAGAAGTTTATTGGTTTGATTATTTTTCTTATTGTTTCGGGTTTGGCTTTGGCTAGGGATTTTGAGTTTGGGTATTTTTTGAATAGTTGGTTAGAGACTTTTATTGTTGTTTCATCTAGGGATCGTGCTGAGAGGATTATTGAAATAAGAACTTGGAAGTTGGTTCTCCAGCCTTCTGCGGCTAGACGCATGTTACCTTTTAGTTTATTGATTTTTTTGAATTGGGTTAGGGCTGTTTTTCTGGGGGTCATTTGTTTTATTTAGAAGTATGAGAAGTTTAAAAAATGTGATGTTATGGTTATCCTAGGTTTGTTAATCCTGCACTAATATTCCAGAGTTTTTTTGCTAGTTCTAGGTCGTATGAAATTGGAGAGGACTTGATTTGTTGTTTTTTGTAGAAGTATTTTCCTGTTGTGTTTTTTTGTTCGTTTGATGTGGCTAGCCATATTGTTGTTTCGGTGCCTTCTTCGGGAGTTAGGATTTCGGATTTTGGTAGAGTTTTGATATAGTTGGTGTATATGTTGCTACCTTGTCCGAGTTTTGTGTTTGGGACGTTGCCGGGGTTGATTGCGTTGACAGTTATGTTTTTGTAGTTTTTTAGTTTTCTTGCTAGTTCATAAGTGAATAGGATGTTGGCTAGTTTGGATTGTGAGTAGGCTTTGAAAGTGCTGTAATTTTGTTTTAGGTTTAGGTCGTTGAGGTTTATTTTTCCCGATTTTGAAGCGTCTGAGGCTATGTTGATTATTCTTGCATCATTTGATTTTTTTAGGTTTTTTAATAGGAGGTTAGTTAGTAGGAAGTAGGCTAGGTGATTTGTTGCTAGGGTTGTTTCGATTCCATCTTTTGTTTCATTGTATCCGAAGCTCATGCATCCTGCGTTGTTGATTAAGATGTCTATTTTTGGGTATTTTTCGTTTATTTTCTTGGCTAGTTCTCTTATGTCTTCTTGTGAAGAAAGATCTGTTGTCATAAAATCTATATTTGGGTTTTTGGATTGCATTTTTACATCGTTTAATGCTACATGGGCTCTGTCTCTGATTCTGCAGACCATGATTAGGGTTGCGCCTCTTTTGGCTAGGTTTGTTGCGATGATTTTGCCCATTCCGGAGTTGGCTCCGGTTACGATGCAGGTTTTGTTGAGTAGGTCTTTGGGGGTCATTGGATAGGGTGGGTTGAAGGGGTTATAAATCTTGTGAAAATAAAAATGGATACGCCACCACTATAAAATCTCACTACGTTCAATTTTCTAGGTGTGGCATTTTTTTTGACTGAGTCAAACAACAAAACGCCACCACCCGGAATCGAACCGGGGAGCCCCGAAGGGCCCGCGTTAGCAACGCGGTGCAATACCATTATGCGATGGTGGCTTATAGAGATTATAGAAATGTTGTACTTTTAAGGTTTATTGTTTGTTTTTTAATGTTGATTTTAAGGATAAGTCCATACATTTTAAATTCTTAGTTCTTTTTTTAAATCTTCTAATGAGGTTCCTTTTTCTTCTCTGTTTTCCTCTTCTAGTGCTTCTTTTATCCCTCTCATTAAATTAGGATCTGATAAAACTTCTATGGTTGCGATTAAATTTTTGTCTATTTTTATTGTTGTAACCATAGTTAGATATTGGTAGTTATGGTGTCTAGATATTTGTATTTTCTAAAGTTGCATCTGTGTTGTTGAATTTTCTTTTCATTCCTCTTAAGAATAATATTCCGATTATTGCTAGTATCAGTATTATAATCGTTACGACAACTACCCTGAATAGTATTGAATTTTCTTTTGTGTTTGATTCTTCGGTTGTGGATGGTTGTTGGTTTGCTGGTTCTGGTTGAGTTGTTGTGTTGGTTTCTACAGGGGGTTCTCCAGTTGTTTCATTTAAGGATTGGTTGGTTTCTGTGTTGTTTGTTGTTGTGTTATTATTTGTTGAGTTTGTTGAATTATTGGTTTGAGTTATGTTTGGTTCTGGAGGGATTAGGTCTGGGATGTCTAATATTTTTGTAGTTTCGTTAGCGCATTTGTATATATTTACTATTGCATTGGTATCTGAGGCTGAGAATAGTTCGATTGCATAATCTGTTTCTTCTACTTTTACGATTTCGTAGGTTTTTTCATTGTCTAGTGTTATTTTTTTGTCTCCTGCGATTCCGTTAACTGTTGCTGTATTGTTAGGGTAGCTTCCTTCAAAATTAGTTATATAGACAAAAAGACTTTTGATTATTGATGAATCTTTTTCTTGGATTTCTTCGGAATCTCCGTCTATATCTATTTCTACTATGGAGTCTGTTAAGTTTGTTATTTTTATTGTGTATTCTCCTTTTTTGAGTTCTAGATTTTGGGATGGATTTGTATCGGTTAAGGTGAACTTTTGTGCGTCTACTATTAGATCTGCTGAGAAGGTGTTTGACGCGGCGGTTTCGAAGGAACTTGTTAATCCTAATCTTAGGTTGTTGATACTTTTTGTGTTTTCTAAGTCGATTTCTTTTCTGTCTTCTAGTAATTCGCTTCCATCTGAGCATTCGAAGGTTGTTGCTAGGATTGAACTTGTTAGTAGGAACGTTGTTAATAGGAATAGTAATAATTTGCCTCTTTTCATTTTATTAGATGGTTTGTGGGATTTATAAAATTAACTGGGTTGATTAGTTTGATGTATAAAATTTAGGAAGCTTCGCTAACCTAAATTTTATTGTTTTATTGGTATTGCTTGAATAATATTTATATGAGGGGTGAGAATTTTGGGGTTGGGAGTTTGGTTTTTTAATAAGAGTTTGATTTATTTTTGATGAGGGTTTGATTTTTTATTTGAAAGATATTATTTGGAGTCCGTGTTTGTTGATGTCTTCTTCGTTCCAGAATGGGAGGTCTTTTGTTTTGTTGATGTGAGTGATTAGTTTTTTTATTTCTCTTCCTGTGTATTCTAGGGTTTCTGGGTTCCATTCTTTTAGGACTAAGGTGTCTCCGGGGTTGCAGTTGAAGTCGGCTAGTCTGATGTCGTGGGTTTTGTTACCTTCTTCGATTAGTTTGAATTGATTTGGCCATATTTTTTTGGTTATTTCTTTTATTATTTCATTTTTTATTTCACCTGTAATTTCTTTTGCTATTTCTTTTGTTTTATTGTCTAGGTTTTGTAGGTGTTTTTTTATTGAGGGCCAGCTTAATTGTGTCCAGCTTTCTACTTCGTTGTTTGGGTCTTTTAGTAGTTGTTCTATTTCTTCTATTGAATGGAAGGATCCTGATTCTATGCCGTCGTCTGTGGGTTTGATTGGTTCTTCGGTTTCTGCTAGTCCTACGATGGCGAAGTGGACTTTGTTGTACATGTTTGAGTCGTCGTTTATGTATCCGATGAAGTTTACTTCTGGGATTTGATTTATTATTAGTTCTTCGCTTAGTTCTCTTTTCATTGAGTGTGTGATGGGGTTGATTGTGTTTGGATTGCTTGTGTTTGGGTTGATTGTATTTGGTTTGCTTGTGTTTGGTTCTTGGTCTATGTGGCCTCCGACGCCTCCGGATAGTTTGTTTACGTGTCTGGTTTCTTGGTAGTCTTTTCCTAATGATCGTTTGTATATGAAAGCTTGTTTTGTTTTTGGGTTGACGATCCATACATAAGGTATTATTTGTATGTGTTCTGGGTTGTTTTCTAATTCTTCGCAGCGTTCTTCGTAATAGTGGTTGTTTAGGATGAAATCTAGGTAGTTTTTTTCGTTGATGTGTTTGAAACCTTCGAAATGGTTGTCTTTGAATAGGTCTTCTCTTTTTACAACTAGGATTTTTGTCATGAGTAAGATTGTTGGAAATAGTATTTAAAGATGATTGTGGTTTTTGAGAATAGCGGGAGGTGGATTTGAACCACCGACCTTCGGGTTATGGGCCCGACGAGAACTCCAGACTTCTCCATCCCGCTATGGAATTTGAATCAAAAGAGAATTTATAAAGGTAACTGTTTATTTTTAGTTATGAAAGTTTTGGGGATTGATGAAGCTGGACGTGGACCTGTTATTGGGCCGATGATTATGGCAGGGGTTATGGTTGAGGAAGGTAGTGAGGAGAAGTTGGGGGATGTTAAGGATTCTAAGTTGTTGACTCATGGTAAGAGGCTTGAGCTTGATAAGCATGTTCGGGAAGTGGCAGATGATTTTATGGTTGTTGAGATTTCGCCTGCCGAGATTGATAAGGCGCTTGCGGATGATAAAATGAATTTGAATTGGCTTGAGGCTCATAAGCAGGCTGAGATTATTAATTCGTTGGGGCCGGATAAGGCTATTATTGATTGTCCTAGTGTTAATTGTGAGGCGTTTGAGAAGTATTTGCGTGGGTTGATTGATGATAAGGTTGAGTTGGTTGTGGAGAATAAGGCTGATGAGAATTATAAGAGTTGTTCGGCGGCTTCGATATTGGCTAAGGTTCTTAGGGAGAAGAGGATGGAGGAGATTCGAGAGAAGTATGGGGATGCTGGTCCTGGGTATCCTGCTAATGCAGTTACTATAAAGTTTTTGAAGGAGAATTGGGATAAGTATCCGGAGATATTTAGGAAGTCGTGGAGTACTTATAAGAAGGTGGCGGGGAAGAGTGGAGTTGGTGGGAGGGGGAATGGAAGTGATGGTTATGGGCAGAGGAAGTTGGAGAATTTTTAATATCTGGTTATACTATTAAGTAGTAACATATACAAAGATTTATAAAGTTAATCTGGTTGGTGTTGGTATGGTATATGGTAAATTAGATGCTCGAGAAATAAAAAGAACTGAAGGTAGGAGAAATGCTCTTAAAATGGCTGGATTGTCATTGGGGGCTGGAGCTGTGGTAACTGCGGGAAGTTATGTTGGGTTAGGTATGTTAGGTGAAAAAGCTAAAGATTATTTTGTTGGAATTGAAGAGGAAGTGAGAGAGTTAGCACATGATATTAGTATTCTTTCGGGTTCGCTTGAGAGGGAATTGGCTAAGGAAACTTCTGAGTTGAAGGAGCAATATGTGGATGGTAGGTTGAGGATTTATGAAGAATTGGGTTTGGCTGATCCTGCAGAGTTGGCAGAGTTTGAGCAGATAATTGCAAATAGTGAGGAGTTTGAGGCTCATTATAATTTTGTTGAGCGTTCTAAAATATTTAAGGATCGTATTAATAGGAAATTATTGGTGGCAGATAATAAATTGGAGTCATATCAACCTGACGCTCTAAAAAGTATTAATGATGGGATAAGAAAATTGTTAGGTAAGAAGTCTGGAGATGAGGGAATGAAGGAAAGAGGTCAAATTAAAGGAAGACTTGATTCTTTGGTTAGAATTTATGATGCTAATGAGAATAATAGGATTGCTGAAGTTGAAGTAATGGATAGGTTGAATGGATATTTAAGAAGTTCTAAGTTATCCTCTGAAGAAAGGGCACTTTATGGATTTTTGAGAGATGAATATGGGAAATCTGGGAATGAAGAAGATTTGAGACATTTTGTTCAGAATTATGATAAATTCAAAGATAGGAATGATGTTTTGCTTAAGTTGAGGGATTCGCTTGGACGGGCTGAGTTATTATATGGAAATATTCAAGATAATAAAGAGTATTTGAGTGAGTTACAGGGATTATTAAAAGAAGGAATTGAATTGAAGCAGAATGTTCGAGTAAAAACACATCAGGAGTTTAGTGTTTTGGAAGATGAGGTTAATAAGAAGATTTCGGAACTTAGAGGGAGTGTTGATGATATTATTCATGATTTGGAGTCTAAGGGTTATGATATTGAGACTAGGGATGAAGTGATTGATGCTGGATCGCCTTCGAAATATGATAAATTGATTGATAATGTTGTTGGAATTGGGGCAGGTGTTTTAGGTGTATACTCAGGAGTTAAGACTTTTTTTGGAATGAATAAAAGACATAAGGTGAATACATTAGAGAGATCACTTGAAAGTGCAGTTAGGTCAAATAATGGTCTTGTTGATATGCTTAATGAGTCGGAGGTTAATACAAGTGATGATGAAGAGAGTATAGAAAAAGATTTAAACCCTGATAATCCTGAATATATGGGAGATAATGAATATTTTTAAAATGAAAATAAAAGATTGCGTGTTGATTGAACCGTTTAAATGTTCTCAAGATGAGAGCGTTGTAGATGTAGCTAGGAGACTTAGAGAGATTACCTTGAGACATATTTTTGTTGTTGATGAAAATGAATATCCTGTTGGGATAATCTCTATGATGGATGTTAATAATAGGGTTGTGGCAGAGGGGAAGAATCCTAGTGAAGTGAAGGCTAAGGATATTATGACTGCTTCAATAGATGTTGCTGATCATGAAGATGAGACTGAGGAATTTTCAAAAAAGATGCTTGAGAAAAATCATGTTATGGATCCAGTTGTTGAGGATGGTAAGATTATTGGAATAATCACAATAAATCAATTGTTGAAGAGTTTGGATAAAAATGAATAAAGAAAAATTTGTAGATAGTTATTTGGATAAGTTGCTTGATGATAAGGATATTGGAGTGTACATGGATGGTGCTGATACTGATAGAGAGAGGGAATTGTTGAAGGGTAAATTGAAAGATTCTTTGTCAAGTTCGTATGATAGTTATGCTAAGAATTATTTTGATTCTAAGGGAATTGGTAGTTATGTTTCTACTTTCTTGAGATATACTGGGGCTGGAGCTGATGCTCTTGGGACTTATATGTTTTGGGCTCTTGGTGGTGCAGGATTTGGATTCAAAGGAGTTGGTCTTTTAGAAAAAAGTGTTGCAGATGTAATGGATGAGGCTCATTATTTGAAACATGCGGAGACTGATTCTTTGGCAGAGAAGGTAACTGATAGTGTTAAGATAGCTGGAGAAGGGGTTGCTGAAAGGGTTGCGGCTTATTTGCCATTAGGAGTTGGAGAGTTAGCAGATCTTATGAGGGGGAGAAGTAAGTTTGATGGGAAGATTGTTTCTAGGGCTGAGGAGTATGCTAAGAATAGCTTTATAGATTATGTAAGTGGATTGGATAGGGGTGTAGGGACTGAATCTAAAGGACCTAAGGTAATACCTTTGGATAATTTTAGGAATCCTGAATATTCTGGATCTGAGGATCAATCTGTTGCTGCTTAGTGTTTAACAACATACTTTAAAAATATCTTTTTCCTTAGTCTTATTGGTATGCCACATGTAAAGAGATTGGTGATGAAGGGATTTAAGAGTTTTGCTCGTGAGACAGTGATAACTATGGATGAGAACATGAATGTTATTGTTGGGCCGAATGGATCTGGAAAAAGTAATATTACTGATGCGTTGTGTTTTGTTCTTGGTCGGCTTTCTATTAAATCGATTAGGGCTGCGAAGTCTTCGCATTTGATTTTTTCTGGGAATAAGCATTATAAGCCTGCGTCGGTGGGGTTTGTTGAGATTGTTTGGGATAATGGTGATGGTGTGTTTTCGCTTTCTGAGAAGGAGATTGCGATTCGGCGTACTGTTAAGAAGAATGGGCAGAGTGTGTATAAGATTAATGGAGTGGTTAAGACTCGGCAGGAGGTTGTGGAGTTGTTGAGTCAGGCGGGTATTGATCCGCATGGATTTAATATTGTGTTGCAGGGAGAGATTCAGAAGTTTGTGAAGATGCATGGGGAGGAGCGGCGTCGGGTGATAGAAGAAGTTGCTGGGATTGGGATTTATGAGATGAGGAAGGAGAAGTCGTTGAAAGAGTTGGAGAAGACTCAGGAGAAGCTTAGGCAAGTGGGGGCGATATTGCGCGAGAGGACTAATTATTTGAAGAATTTGGAGAATGAGAGGGAGCAGGCCCTTAGGTATAAGAAGTTGGAGGTTACTATAAGTCGATGTAAGGGTTCGATAATAAATCGAGGGATTGTTGATAGGCAGGGGCAGTTGAAGAATATTGTTGGTAGGATTGAGGATAAGAATAGTAAGGTTGGGAAGATTGAGAAAGAGATTGTTAAATTGAAGGGCGAGGTTGATGGGTTGAATTCGAGGATTGATGAGATTTCTAAGACGATACAGAAAAGTTCGGGGGTTGAGCAGGATAGTTTGGTTGGAGAGATTAGTGTGTTGAAGCAGGAGTTTGCGGGGATGTTGGCTAGGAAGGAGAATTATGAGAATCAGTTATCTGAATTGGATAGAAGGAAGGGGGCGCTTGAAGATTCTATTGAGTTGAATGATAGAGAGATTAAGGAGATGGTTAAGGAGAAGGGGAAGAATAAGAAGAAAGAGTTGGAAGAGAAGATGGCTAGGTTGGAGAAGTTTGAGGATAGTAAGAGGAAGTATTTTTTGTTGAAGTCGCAGGTTAGTAGTTTGAGTGGGCAGGTTGAGGATAAGAAGAAGCAGATTACTAGTGCTAAGACTGAGGCGGGTTATTTGTTGGAGCAAATTGAAGAGGCTGAGAATGAGATTAGGATTAAGGGGAGTTTTGAGGAGCATAAGAAGGCAGTGGTTGTTGCTAGAGGGGTTGTTGAGGATGATAGAGGAGCTATTGAGGATTGTGAAGAAAAGTTGTTGGATAACGAGAGAGAGCTTGCGGTTTTGAATGGGCGGATTAAAGATAGTGAGAAGATTAAGGGGGATGTTGGGAAGTTGGATGTTTGTCCGTTGTGTCAGACTAAGATAACTAAGGAACATATTGGGCATGTTGTGGGGAAGTCGGATAAGGATATTGAGAGTAGTAAGTCTGGAATTGAGAATTTGGAAGAGGATATTAAGGATATTAGGAGGGAGGTTTCTAATTTGAAGGATGAGATTGTTAATAGAGATCGGGAGATAGCTGCTAGGGAGATTGCGCTTGTTAAACTGGGGGTGATTAAGGATAAGAAGGATCAGTTGAATAGGAATAATGAAATGGTTAAGGAGTATTCTAGTGACCTTGATGGATTGGAGAAGAAGAAGAAAGAAGTTGAGGAGAAGGTTAGTGGGAGTAAGTTGAGTGAGGAGGGGTTTGAGAGGTTGCGGTTGGAGGTTAGTGAGTTGCAGAGGAGTGAGGAGAGGAACCTTGGAGTTGAGATAACTGCTAAGCAGAGAGAGTTGGATAGGATGAAGCTTGCTATAAAACAGATTGGTCGAGATAGAGAAGAGATATCAGAGGAGTTGGGGGAGATAAATGATGGAATGGCTAGTCGGGAAGATGAGATTGAGAAGAAAGAGGAGAAGGCTGAAGAGTTGAAGAGTAAATATCAGAAGATGTATGAGGAGAAGAATAAGATACAAGATAAGGTTAGGGGATTTGAGAGTGGGTTGCTTCGGCTTGGGAATGAGAAGAGGGTTGTTGAGAATGAGGTGAATAATATTAATATTGAGAAGGCGCAGATAAGTGCTAAGGTTGATACGTTGAAGGAAGAATTGGGCGAGTTTGAAGGTGTGGATTTTATCAATATTCCGGTGGATAAACTTCGGGAGAAGTTGGGGAATGCGGAGGTTGTTTTGGCTAGGATTGGGAATGTTAATTTACGGGCTTTGGAAGTTTATGATGAGATTAAAGAAGAGTATGATAAGATTAGAGAGAAGGTTGAGCAGTTGGAGAAAGAGAAAGAGAGTATATTGAAGATTATTGCGGGGATTGATAAGAAGAAGAAGAAGGTTTTTGTTGAGACTTTGAATAATATTAATGAGGTTTTTTCTAGGAATTTTAGTCAGTTGAGTGAGAAGGGGATTGTTAGTATTGAGCCTATGGATAAGAAGGATATTTTTAATTCTGGATTGTCGATTATTGTTAAAGTTGGAGCTGGGAAGTATTTTGATATTACTTCTCTTTCGGGTGGGGAGCAGACGTTAGTTGCTTTGTCGTTGATTTTTGCTATTCAGGAATTGAATCCTTATTGTTTTTATATATTTGATGAGATTGATGCGGCTCTTGATCGTAGAAACTCGGAGAAGTTGGCTTATCTTCTTAGGAAGCATATGAAGAAGGGGCAGTATATTATTATTACGCATAATGATTCTATTATTAGTGAGTCGAGTAATGTTCTTTATGGGGTGAGTATGCAGGAGGGGATTTCGAAGGTGTTGTCGTTGGAGATATAGAATGATAACGCTATTCCAAATAGATAAATCTGGAAGTGATATTTTTGAAAAGGATTATTCAATCGTTCTGATTGTTGATAAGAAAGAAGTTTATGGTGTGAATATACCTCAGAACATAAAAGATTGTTTGATTAATTTATTTAAAGGTGGTAAGTTAAATATTAGTAATAAATCAAATAAACAAAGGAAGAATAGGTTTAGAATTAGATTTCATACTGCAGTAATAATTAGGTTAATGGATAGGGCTATTAGGGATTTAGGTGCTATTGATGAGATCAATGTTGAATTATGTAATGATATTGATGGCCATTTTCACGAGATTAAAGATATGATCTTTAAACGTTTCAATAGATTGATCCCTTCAATTGAATTGGAAGATATTATACAAACGAAGTTTCAAAAGCCTTCTTTCATTGATAATGTTGGGAGAGATTTTAGAAATAAGGATGGTAAAAAATTACAAAGTTATAATCATGTTGAATTAGATTTGAATGAATTAATAATGATAATAAAAAAATAAGCAGTAACCAGAGCTCTAAGAGCCGTGACGAACATTGTCCCGTGATAAATCACGAAACGCCGAACCGCATTACTGCTTGATATTACTAGGTATTTGGGTGATTTAAATGTTTCGGTTTAAGAAAGTGAGTTTGGAGATTTAGTTTATTGTTCACTTAAGCTAGCTTCAATTTCTTTTAACTCCTTAAGCACTAATTCGTCTATTTTATCATAGGCTTCGTGAATACCTTTATTAAAGGCAGCCCATTCAAAATCATTGAATGGCAATACTATACTATGGTTTGGAAGTAATATTTCATCCATAGGAGGTTGTCTTTTAAAATAGAAATTATCAAAATCTAAATATGTTGCTTTAATTCCGTGCCTTCTTTCATATTCAGTTTGAATAGGTTCAGAGCTTTCAAATTCATTATCTAAGTTAAATTGAAGAAAATATCTCGATAATTCTTTTCTTGGAGTAGAATTATCGGCTAGTGAAGATTCTCCAAAAAAGTTATTAAGAAATCTCTCTCCAAATTCTTCATAAGTTTTCAATCCTTCTTGATCATTCATTTGACACGGATTACGAACTAGGTTTGTTCCTCTAGTGCTATATCTAGAAACTATTTTTCCATGATCAACAAATTCAAAAACATAAAGTTCATTAACGCTACCAATATTGTCAAAATCAACTGTTTTAGCAGGATAATAAATTTTTTCTGTGGAGAATTTTGTTTTTAGATGAGAATCCATTTGTTAAATAGGATAATTAATAGTTCTTAAAGATTATTGTTCTCACCTCCCTCTTATTTTTTTCTTTATTAAAAGAAAAAAACAAATTATTAAAAAAATAAAAATAAAAAAATCAAATTAGTAATAATTTGTTTCTCCGAGTTCTTCAGATTCTTCTGGTCTTTTTGTCAATAATACGATTAGTATTATTAATAGCACGACGAAGATTATCACGAGGATAACTGTCAGTACAACAACTGTGTTAGGTTTTCCGTCAGTTCCAGAAACCACGTTAGTAGTTTTTGAACCGGCTTTCTCAACATTAACTGTGAAGCTAATTTGTTCAGACAAACCTGTCTCGCTGTGTACATTAACACTTATCAAGTATGTACCTTCTTCAAGACTGTTAGAAGCTCTTACTTTGATTCCGGTTGCTCGACTTGAGTCACCAGAAACAGTTACTATAGGTTCTGTAGCTTCTACAAACAATCCTTTTGAGTCGCCAGGAGTTATTGTGTAAACTACTAGTCTTTCGCTTGGGTTAACAAGAACAATATCGAATACTGTTTCTTGACCTGGTGCGATAGTCTTTGCAGTTACAGGAGGTAGAATTCTAGTATCTACTCCTCTCACAACAACTCTTGTATTTGTTGTAACGCTTGTATCGTGGTTGTATGCTTCTATTTCTAGATCATAGTTTCCTGCAGGAGCGTCTCGTGGTAGAGTAAGGTAAATCCTTCTCTCTCTTGCGTCGTTGATATCATCATCGAACGCATCTCGATTATTTTCGAGATCACCAACGTATACCTTTTGAGAAATTCCCAAACCTGGTATAGTAGCTCTTACATAAACATTGTCTAGTCTTTCAGCTCCGTTGTTTTCAATAACAACATCGACAGCCAGTCTACTTCCTGCTTCAACAACTTCGTTTCTATCGATTGACAATAGATTCAAGCTGTACTGATTCTTCTCAACTGAGACTGGAACTTCAACTTCTTGAGAGTCCAAACCTCTAGCTGAAAATCTTACTAGTAACATAAGTTCTTCTTCTGTTAATTCGTCAAGATCTAATGAAGATGGTAGTTCAAGTGTGAATCTCTTCACATATGTGTTACCGTCAACAATTCTGAATCTTGATGTTTCGTCAGAAATTTCACTTTTGAAACCTTCGATGTAAGTTCTGATTTTTACGTCAGATGCATCAGATAATGCAGTAAACTTAACTACAACAGGAACTGTTTGAGATACTGATCCTGCAATGTTGTTTCCAACATTGTCTAGAGCGATAGATATTGAATCAACTTCAACGTCAGTCACGTCTACAAAATCAACAGCTGCAACAGTTGTCATAGCTAATGCTACAGCAAAAAGTGCTATAAATGAAACCAAAAATGCTTTGTTTTTCATTGTATGTTTGTATAAATTTAGTTACTATTTCGGGTCGATTTCTGTTTATAAACTTATCTATTATGTAGTAACTATATAATAATTACAAATTGGGGAATCTTTAAATAGTCTACTTTGGTATACCATTTTATGGTTAATGCTAATGGTTCTAATAGTGGGGGTAAAAAGACTAAGAAAGTGACTACTATTAAAGTTTATGGTGAGACTAAAGATAGGTTGGATAGGTTGAAGGAGCATCATCGGGAGAGTTATGATGAGGTTTTGAGNAAGGTTTTTTATATATTTAATAGTTTGAGGAAGGATCCGGAGAAGGCGGGGAGGGTATTGAGGAAGATTGATAAGAAGGCGAAGGTTGGTAAGCGTGGGGGTATGCGTAGGTATACTTTTAGTGGTTGAAATGGAAATTAGAGAGATGAGTATAGGAGATGTTCAAGAAGTCTATGAAATTGGGAGTAGTGACCCTGCATTTATGGTAGCCGAGGAATCCTCAACTTTTTGGCCTACTGAAATATTGGAAGGTATTGTGAATTCAGATAGTCATGTATCTTTAGTATTGTATGATGATGGTGTGAAGGCCTTTCTCCTTGCGACATATGATGATGTGACTAAGAAAGGAGTTGTTGAAGGTGTTTGGGTTAATCAAGATTGGAGTTATAGGGGGAGTGGTAGAAAATTGTTGAACGAAGTGGAGAAAAGATTGAGAGAAAAGGGTGCGATGTATTTGTGTGCATTGGTTGATGAGAGTAATATCCAAAGTAGAAACATGTGTAACAAATTTGGTTTTTATGGAGGGAAGAGTTATGTCTGGATGCACAAGGAATATTAGATTTTCTTAGAAATTGCTAGACCTTCGATTGTATCATCAATCATTGTAGGACTTTTGATATGAAGTATCAAGAACCAAAACTAAACTTAAAAGGTAATTCTAAATCAATACTGTCATCTTTTGTTCTTGCTTTGAAACTATGTATTGCTATATTCTAAGAAATCTCCTTCTTCATTGTGATGAATGATTGTTTTAGTTTTCATTAGGGATGCTAATTTCAAGAGGGAGTTTTTTGTTGATTTTTTCTAAAACTCTTTTTAATATTTCAACTCTTTTTTTAAAACTTATTATGCCGATTCCTTTTATTTCATTTGTTTCTTCGTCTCTTGTTATAAAAACTCCGGGTTCGATTTCTTCAGAATACTCTGTTTCTGGAGGTATTCCGAAAGTTATCTCTAGGAAATCTCCCTGTTCATCATAATATATATCATAGGTTTCTTGTCCTTCTATCATTTTATCTTTCTATCAAACGGTTATAAATTAGTAATGTTAATGGGAAGGTTAATGTTGATTTTCTTAAGAATTTTACCTAACACTTGTGGTCTTTTTTTGAAACTAATTATGCCTATCCCATATATCTCATTTGTTTCTTCTACTCTATGTATGAAAACTCCTGGTCCAACTTCCTCCGAATGCCCATCGTTAGGGGAATCTCTGAATAAAATCTCTAATAGATCAGCTTCAGGGTCGTAATGTATGTCTATAGTATTCATTTCTCAATCATTTCAAAATTAATCTTCAAGGGGACTGTAGTAAGAATTTCTTTTAACTTGTGGGCATGTTTTTTAAAGTTTAATATTCCTATGCCGACTACTTCATCAGTATAGCTATCTTTTCTAAGAAAAACATCTTCATTTATNTCCTCGCAAAAACTCTGCTTTGGAGGGGGCATAATGGTTATTTCAAAGAAATCTCCTTCTGGATCATAATAAATATCAAAATTTCCTTTCATTTTATTGTCCTGGTGAAATGTGCTGTTATAATAAATCCGTCTCCGTTTAAATACTTTATTATAACTCTTAGGTATCTATTTGGATGTTCTCTGTGTTTTAAATAAGTGAAATATTTCTTTAGCTCTTCTGAGGATTCATGAGGTAACGTCTTTATTGGATCCTCTACAGTTTCTTTAATCTCGTTAAGATATTTATTCATGTCTTGATGTGTTATTGTTATGTGTTCCCACTGAGTTTTTGTTAGCCTAATCTTTCTATTTGTTTTGTCTTCAACTTCAAATATGATGTCGTCTCTCATTTTTTATGTTTATAGTTTTTTAGACAATTCCAACCCTTCAATCGTATCATCGATCATTGTAGGACTTTCGTTTATTATTGTGATTTCTTTGTCTTTAGGCAAGTTTGCTAGAAGGGTTTTCCATTCTTCCTTTAGAGTTGTTTTATGATGTTTTTCACCTTTTTCTCCGTAGACTATTCCTGAGAAGTGGACATGCCAAGTTGATTGGGGGAATAGTTGTTTGACTTTATCGTAATCTACGGATTTGTCTCTTGCTAAGATGTGGGCGAAGTCTATGCAGAAATCGCAGCCTGTTTCGTTTACTAAGTTTGAGATTTGGTCTGTGCTTCCGAAAACGTTTACTTTTCCCATGGTTTCTGCTGAGATTTTTATTTTCCAGTTTTCTTTTTTTATAGATTGTTGGAGGTCTTTTACTGATTTGCTTATGTTTTTGTAGGCTTCTTCTGGAGTCATGTCGCTATAATATCCTGGATGGAAGACTACTCGTTTTGCTCCGAGTTTTTCTCCTATTTCGCAACAATTTAGGATTCGTTTTTTACTTGCTTCGACTTTTTCTGGTTCTTTGCTGTTTAGGTTTATCCAGTATTGGGCGTGGATGCTTAATGAGATGTTTAGTTTTTCTGCGGTTTCTTTTATTAGTTTCATGTCTTCTTCTTTTTTTATGTAAGGGCCGTGAGTGAAAGATATTTCGCAGGCTTTGAAGCCTAATTGGTGGTATTTTTCTAGAGTTTGCACTGCGGTTTTTATTGGGCCTAAGCCTGCTGGTCCGAATCTGATTGTCATTTTATGAGTAGTAGAGGGTGGTATAAATAGTTTGGGTTGGTTTTTCGGGTTTGTTGGTTGGAGCTCTGCTACCGGCTTGCGCTCGGTAGCTTCGCTCTTGGTTATTGGTAGGTTGTAGGTAAATGGAGAGTTATGTTGGGGTTTTCTTTTTGTTTGATAGGATTTTCTTTAGCGAAGGAGACGAGCATGTTTAGGATTTATCAAAAATCTTTAAAATCTTCTTTGATTTCTCCGATGTTTTTGATTAGATAATTGTGCATTCTTTGGATGATTAGTTCTTGGAGTTCTTCTCTTAGTGGACCGGTGCAGGTTGATATGTCGTCTTCTGGGAGGTTGAGGGTTGAGATGGGGTAGTTGCAGGTCATTGATTTGCCTTGGAGAGTTTGGGATTCGGCTTTGCCTTCAATTACTTTTAATAAGGTGGTTTTTACTTTGCAGGTGTCTCCTGGGCCGTTTCCTATTATTTGATATTCCCAGACCATGTTTTGTTCTTCTCTTATTAGTGTGGTTTTTTTGCATGTTGTTAGGGATTCTTTGAAACATGTTAGGTCTTGGCAGGTGGTTGAGTTTGTTATAAAGAAATATGCTAGTGTTCCTACGATTAGGATCGTGAAGGCTAATAGGAGTTTTGAGTTTGTGATGGTTTTTAGTTCTGATAGGTTTGGTTTTCGTTTCATCTTATCATCTCTTTTATAAGGTGAGGAATGGGGTGTATTTAAGGTTTTTGAGAAGATTTGATTATTTAATTTCTTCACTATATTTAGGACTTTTGTCTCTTAACCAATTGAGGTATTTCTTTTTGTTAATTGTAACTCTATTGAGTGGAGAAATAATGCCGTTTTCATATTGAGAAATTGTTTGTTGAGGTATTCCTAGTTCTTCTCCAAGTTTTGATTGCGTTAATCCTGCTTTTTCCCTTGCCTTTCTAGCATTTTCATAATCAAAACCAGTAGTTTTTGATTTCTTACACAAATTAATTATTCCTTCTAATCCTTCCATGATTTGTTTTTTGCATTTTTCATTCCTTGATGCATAAATCTCTGATATTTGGGTGTAGAACATTTGTAAATATTCTTTTTCAGCATTTCTTATTGTCTCGTATAATTTTGATTTTGCTTCTGTTAATTCTTTTTTGAAGTCTTCTTCCATAAGATTTTCCTAAAACGACTCTTAATAAATATTAGTTGTAACTAAAAACAACAACTTTTTAAAGTATGGAGATAGTCATTATTTATGGAAAAGTTGATAAGAAAGTTAAAAGAGATAGGGCTATCAGAAAGAGAATCTGAATTATATGTAGCTTTGCTTAAACGAGGCTCAAGTAAGGGGGGAGAGCTTTCTAAGACCTTGGCTATGGATAGAACTCATACTTATAATATTCTAAACAATCTTATAAACAAGGGGTTGGTTAGTTTTGCTCTTAAGGAGAAAAAGACTTTTTTTGAAGCAAATTCTCCAAGAAATTTGTTTAATCAGATAAAGAAAAAGGAACAAATCATTAAATCAATCTTGCCTGATTTAGAGGCTCTAGAAATAAAAAGATCAGAAAAATCCAATATAACAATTCTTGAGGGGAAGGCTGGATTAAGAACTCTTTTGAGAGAACTTTTTGAATCAAAGATAAAAGAGATCCAAGTATTTGGTGGGACCGGTGAGAGTTATAAATTTTTAGAATATGAAATGGGCCATGTTGAAAAGAAAACGTTACTTTTGGGTATGCATGGAAAGATTATTACTGGTAGTAAGTTGGCAGGAAAGTTATTCACTAGGCTTCCTAATTTTGATATTAAATATATTGAAGAAATGACTGATACTTCTACAATGATCTTTGGAGATAAGGTATCCATAAATGTTTTTGATGATAGGCCTTTTATTATTCTTATTGAAAACAAATCTGTCGCACAAAGTTATAAGAAATATTTTGAATATCTTTGGAAGATAGCTAAATAGAATCTAAGGATTTACAAACTAACTAGATTAATATTAGTCTCAGAAGAAACGAAGTTAGAGGCGATTAGATTGTCGCATCTTAGTTTTTCGCAACCTTCGATGATTCTTGGAGTTGCGGTGTCATCTATTGCGATGATGTAGGGTTCTTCGTCAATTCTTAGGGATCCGATTCTTCCGAAAGGGGTTGTTTTAATTATTTCGAGTTTTTTGTTTAATAGTAAGGCGTTTTTTGTTTCTTTGATTTCATCCATCATTTTTTTGACGGTTTCTTTTTCCTTAGTGGTCATTTTTTTAATTTCGTTTTTTTCTTTTTTGATTATTGGTTCTTCAACTCTTTCTCCTCTTTCATATCTGTCTCCTCTTCTGTTATCTTTATCTCTCCTGTCGTTTCGGTCTCTGTTGTCGTATCTGTTTACTCCTCGTGACCTTTGTTCTGTTTTGTATCCTTTTGCTGGGACTTTTTTTCTTAGAGCTTGTAGAATTTCCTTGCTGGTAAGTTCTTCGACTTCTTTTCCTTCGGGAGCCATTGCGATGTGGTCAATTTTAGCATTTTCAGTTACGTTTTTTATTATTAAATTTCCTCCACGGTCTCCATCTACGAAAAGGGTTACGTCGTCTTTTTCTTTGCTTAATTCTATTACTGAATCTGGGAGTTTTGTTCCGTTCATTGCTATAACGTTGTTTACTCCTTTTTTTAGCATGTTGACAACGTCTGCTCGGCCTTCTACTATGATTAGCTCGGGGCCCGTTACGTCTCCGCAATCGATGTTTTCAGTTCCGTAGGTTTGGATTTTTTGGACTTTAGAATGTGTTTTTAGTTCTTCTGACATTTCATCGATATCTCCACCAGTGTTACCTAGTTTTTCCATTAGTTTTTTTGCTCGTTCTAGAATGTAATCACGTTTGCTTCCTCTGACATCTTCGATTTCTGTTACGGTTATTTTTGTGTCTGTGGGTCCTACGCGTTCGATTGTTTCTAATGCTGCTCCTATGATTGTTGTTTCAGTTTTGTCCATTGCGCTAGGGACTTCTATCTCTCCGGTTGTTTTACCTTCACCGTATTCGATGTTTGCCTCTATTCTTCCGATTTTACCTGATTTTTGGAGTTCTCTCATCTCTAAGTCGTCGCCTAAAAGTCCTTCGGTTTGCCCGAATATTGCACCAATTATGTCTGGTTTTTCGATCGCTCCGCTAGCCTCGAATTCTGCATGTATTATGTATTTTAGTGATACAGGGCTTATTTTTGCCATTTGTTCATTGTTAGATATTAAGAAAAAATTTACTACTCTACTACTATCCGTCGCCTCTATGATTCTAGGTCCTTTGTGGATCTTGAATGTAATTGTGAATTGTGATGTAATTAATATCTCTTAATAATCTTGATATTTTATTATGTTAATTATAGATTTGGAAGGTATTTAAGGTTTTTGGTTTGTAGGGGTTTGTGGGGTTTGTATGATGAATAGGTTTAAATAGAGTTGATTTGTGGTATTTCTAGCCTGAGGGAAAGAGTTCTGGTGAATAGATAAAATGGATAAAGTAGTAACATACAATATGGGTCTTTCTAATGGCCTTGATTTTGCATTTGAAGGACTTGATAGAATGGTACAAGAAGACCCGTCATTACGTAATGTGGAGATTAGAAGTGTTGAAGACAAATATTTTATAATTGCTGGAAAAGAACACCGTAATGCACAACCAATGCATGAGGAATGTTTATCAAGGGTTATTATTTATAGACCAATTAAGTAATCAAATTCTAGTAAAAAGGCTAAGGACAATTTTTAAAATTCATCATATGTGGATTGATTTTTATAATCTAGGTTTGTAAAAATAAGTTGGGAATATAGTTTAAAGTTAATTGATGTTTATAAATATTATGCTCGTCGAGGAATAGGAACTTGATGGGAAAAAGTTTATATAGTCCTTGGATAATATAGAATTATAAAAAATCAGTTTGGTTTTATGACCGGTTGATGTTTTAAAAAAACGAGGATAACAAAATGTCGGAAGTTGATGAATTTGAGGATGACATTGAGGGTTTGGCTCTTGATGATGAAGACGACCTGTAATTTTTTCTTTTCTTTTTTCTTTTTTTATTGAGATGTAGTTGGGGTTGGAGTGATCACCAATTGAAATCTTGTAAGAACCAAGGTTTGTCTTTTCTGTTTTCTAAAAAATTTCTCCAAAGTTCTTTGTTTAATCCTTTTTTGGGATTTACCGATGGGTAAGAATCATATTTAAAATCTTTATCTTGGAATATCATTTGGAAAAATTGTGTTAGATCTTCGTCGACTAATGTATCAATCCCTTTTTCGTAAGCTCTTTTGGCTATCTTATCACAACAATCGTATGCATGAAATCCAGCAATTCTTAATAACTCAATTTCTCCTAATTGGTTAATGATATAATCTTCATTGGGATAAGGATATTTTTTATTAACTTGTGTTCTATGAGTTGTGGAGTCCATTCCAACTTTTAATACCTTGTCTAAATGTTGTAATTCGATTATATCTGAAATCTCGCAATCATTTAAAATTGCATAGTTTATTGAGAAGTCTTTTTGTCGATATCTCTCATGAATGCATCTATTTAATGCCATATTATATTTTTTCTTAAAATGATTATCTTTAGATCTCAGTTCGTGTTTGAAGATTTCTGGTTGTGGGTAAAGGAATAGGAATGCTTTATCTGGCATTTAACTACATAATTTTTGTGTTTAAAAGAATTATTGTCTTGATAATAATAAATAAAAATAACTAACCTGATCCAACAAAGTTCTGATTAATGGATATAGATAATTTAAAGTCATATTATATGTAGATAGAATATTTATTTATAAAATTAATAATAAATTTAAGCAAGTTTCTTTTCAGTTAGTGCTGTGCAAACACCAGCTGCTACTGTTGCACCGGCATCTCTGATGGCGAATCTTGCCATGTGAGGGTTTGTTTTAGAATCTTCAATTACTAGGTTTCCTAGAGGTTTGAACTTGCATATTGCTACATCTCCATTTTTTATGAAATCTACTTTTTCGTCCATTGGTTGACCACTTGCTGGATCGATTTTGTGAACTATTTCAGTTAATTGGCAAGGGACTTGAGCTGTGTGTACGTGGAATACTGGAGTGTATCCTTTTGCAACTACAGTTGGGTGGTTGATTATAGCGATTTGTGCCGTGAATTCTTCTGCCATTGTAGCTGGTTTAGCTGCGTCGCAGATAACGTCACCACGAGCGATATCTTTTTTTCCGACTCCCCTGATATTGATTCCTACATTAAATCCAGCTGGAGCTTCTTGATGTTGTTCATGGTGCATTTCTATACTTTTAACTTCACCGTCAACACCTGTTCCTGATCTTCCAGGAAGGATTTTAATTTTTTGTCCGACTTTCATTATACCTGTTTCGATCTTTCCTACTGGTACGGTTCCAATACCTGTGATTTCGTAAACATCTTGAATTGGCATTCTCATAGGTAAGTCGGTTGGTTTCTTAGGTTCTTCAAATAAGTCTAGTTGTTCCCAAACAGTTGGACCTTTGTACCAAGACATGTTCTCAGATTTGTCTTTAATGTTATCTCCTTTAAGTCCTGAAACGGCTAGGAAAGGTGTTTTTTCTGCGTCGATTCCAACAGTTTTTAATAAAGCTGAAACTTCTTCTTTAACTTTATTGAATGCGTCTTCTTTGTAATCTACAGTGTCCATCTTGTTAACGTTAACTGCAATTTGCTGAACTCCCATTGTTCTTAATAGCCATAGGTGTTCTTTTGTTTGAGGTTGAACTCCTTCTTTAGCTGCAATTGTTAAGAAAGCTGCGTCTGCTTGGCTTGCACCTGTGATCATGTTTTTTACGAAGTCCTTGTGGCCTGGTGCGTCGATGATTGTGATGTGTCTTTTTGGTGTTACAAGTTTTTTATAAGCTAAATCGATTGTAACTCCTCTTTCTCTCTCTTCTTTAATGTGGTCCATGATGTAAGCGAATTCGAAACCAGGCTTACCTTGTTTCTCAGCTTCGTCCTTAAGTTTCTTCATCTCTTGTTCTGGGATTACTCCTGATTGGAACATAAGCTGACCTACACAAGTACTTTTTCCGTGGTCAACGTGACCGACGAATACTACATTCATTGTTGGTTTATCTACTGCCATTTTAATGATTTTTTATGATATTAGATAAAAAAAAGGGTTTATAAATCTTTCTGTGTTAATTTGTATGTAGACCATAGTGATATATGTTAGCAGGATCTATGAAAAGATGAGCTGAGAAAAACTTAAATAGTTTGTAATATGGTTATAGTTATGAGAATTGAGATTAATGATTATATAGTATCTGATAGTGGAATTTGTGGGGGCACTCCTACATTTTCTGGTACTAGAATAATGGTGTGGCAGGTTTTGGAAATGTTAGAGGGGGGGATGTCTGTTGAGGAGATAATTTCAAGTTTTGGTGTTCCACTTAAAAAAGAGCATATTAGTGCTGCTTTAAATTATGCTGGAATAATTGCAAAGGGTAGAGACAATGTTGTCATCGGAATCGATAGGTAAGAAACAAAAATTTCTTCTTGATGAAAATGTTAATAATATTTTGCTGAAATTTCTTAATTCGTTGAAAATTGATGCTAATTATAAACCAAAAGGGTTATCGAATGGAAAATTAGCGGAATTTTTTAAAATCGATAAAAAAGTCTTGATAACAAATGATAATGATTTTAATGATCCAATTATTTATTCTAAAGATGATATTTATTCTATTATATTGTTGAAAGTTCCTCAAAATAAACCAGAGTCATTGATTACATCGTTTAAGAAGTTTCTTAAAGAAAATAATATTAAAAACTTTGAAGGAAAATTAATAACCTTGTATGAAGATGAATTTGATGTTGAATCTCTTGCTACTAAATATGAATACGGAGTTGTGGATTAAATGGGGACTGTTATGGTTGATGATGAAATTTTGAAAAAGATTAAAGATCATAAGAAGTATGTTGGGATTGCCGATAGTGTTGTTAAGAGGGAGATTGGTGAGGTTTTGAGAATTGATTCTCGGATTGGTTCTGATGGATTGGTTAAGGAAGTTAGGAAAAGGTTGCATCGTCTTTATTCGAGTTATCAGACTGGTAGGAAAGGTAAGAGAGATGGGTATTTGGAGGGGTTGAAGGATTGGGTTGCTGGAAAAAATGATAATGGAGATGTTTGTGATGATTTGTTGTCGATAACGCTTTCTACTAAGGAGAGGCTTAAGGATTATTCTGAGATTTATTCTAAGATATTCTCGATTACGGGGAAGCCGGAGAGGATTGTTGATTTGGGGTGTGGGATGAATCCGTTGTCGTTTCCGTTGATGGGG
>NZDU01000019.1 GCA_002688875.1 Candidatus Pacearchaeota archaeon
TCTTTGCTATCTTGGCACTGCTCAGTCTTTACTAAAAAAACTTAAGAATTCTAAGTAGATTCTAATCCTGTCCCAATTTCTCCCCTAAAGAGTGTACTCTTTAGTTCTATGCCCCTGCCGGACACCGAGTTATAGAAAGGGGTATAAACTAAGACTTTGCTGTCTTCCAAATCTGATTAAAAACTTGTTTAAATGTAAATGCGAATATTTCATCTTCTATTAAGAAACCTCTTGGTACTTTTCTAGTTATGTATTGGATAAAGAAATATTTACCCATCACTCCCCATTCAGCTTCATTATCTAGTTTAGCAAATCTGACTTCTGCAATCTGCTTTTTTCTTCTTTTTGCAACTTCACTTTCTTCTAAAGGATATATAATTCTATATTTTATTCCTTTTTTTACCCTAATTTTATGAAATCCTTCAAATAACCCCAACATTCCTTCATAGGCCTTTTTGACACCAGTATAAACTAATATTTCTTCCTCCTTAGGAAATGTCTTTAATTCTTCTGTTAATCCAATCCACATAGCCCTTATACCCGACATTCCTTCAAAATATCTATATTTTGAGAAAGATTCTTTGTCTCTCTGCTTACCTTTCAGACTTTCTATTAAGTTTTTAATATCTTTTCCTTCTTCAATTAGATCTTTCTGCTTTTCCTTGAATATATCATTAATTATCTCTGGATTTGAGGGCATATAGACTTTGATATTATTTTGCAATCTATAACTCACAAACCCTTTTTTTATTAAAGCTTCCAAAATTGGATAGATATTCGAACTTGAGATCCCCGATTTCTTACATAATGATCCTGTCTGTGATTCTTTTAATTCAATTAAAGTTAGATAGGCTTTAGCTTCAGGTTTTGTTAAGCCAATTTTCTTCAGACTTTCGATATATTTTGTTTCCATATTACTCCTATGTAATATAGTAGCTAATATTTAAAGCTTTCTTATTTTAGTAATTACTATATAGGAGTTAAAAATGGATAATTTAAGTAATAAAAAGAAAGAAAATAAGAGCAACCTAGTTGTAAATCCGCCAAAGAAAACCCTTGAATTTATAGATTCAATTCTATCGCAACAGAATGAGGTTTCTCGTTATAAGAATTTAAGATTTACTATTAATAAAGGAGTTTTTCCTTTTGAGCGTTCTTCAAGAGTATTGGCTGATTATTTATCACAAGGAGTTACAGGTAATATATTAGACATGGGGACTGGTAGCGGAATCCAAGCTATAATAGCATGTAAAAATGGAGCCAATAATGTCCTAGCTGTTGATATTGATCCAAAGGCTATTGAAAATACAGAAAAGAACATTTGCGAGTTAAACCTAGAAGATCATATCAATGTGTTAAGAAGTAACTTATTTGAATCAGTCCCTAACCAAAAGTTTGATATTATCATAGCTAATCTACCTTTTGTCAATTGTAATTATGACTGCCAAATATCCCATCTATTATTTGATCCTTGTTATGAGTTACATGAAAGATTCTTTAATCAGGCAAGAGAGTATTTATCACCCAATGGAAAAATAGTTCTTGTAGATGGAGATATTGGAGACAAGAAAAAACTTGATTCTTTGATAAAGAAATACAATTTTAATATCAGTAAGGAAACGACAGTCTCATTTGACGAATTAAATTGGAATATTTATGAGATTTCTAGGAGGAGAGAATGAGACAAGAAAATATTTATTTAGATAAAAAAGTTGTAGAGCTATATGGTTTATCTCGGATTATTCCGGATACTATTTTAAGGGAATATTGTGCTCAGATAGTCTCCCAAACATCTCCAAAATCATTATGTGATATTGGATTTGGAAAAGGGTCTACCTTAATTCCATTTTCTGAATATCTAGATATTGATGTTTATGGTATAGATTCATCTGAAGAGATGAGTAAAGCAGTGTATGGGGAATTATCTCGAAGAGAGTTAAAAGCAACAATTATAACTGGAGATGCCCATTTGCTACCATCGTTTCTTAATCCATTAGATTTGATACATACAAAGGCAGTTACACACATACCTAGTAATCCTTTTAATTTTCTTAGTTGTATTTCAGAATCTGTAAAAAACAACGGTTATTTGGTTATTGGAAGAGAAGACAGCCAACCAGAAGATAATTTAGAGAATATTGGAAAATATGGGCTTAACAACTCGGAGGATCCAATTTTAAAAGAATTTTATAGAACATATTTCCAAATGAGGGAAGAAGATGGAAAGCCATTTATTAGACCAGATATGCCTGCAGGGGATTATGACAATGCCGTAAAATACCTTATTGAGAAGGGATTTGTTTTTGAGACTGAAATATCTACCCCCTTCTGGAATAAAGAGATAACACTAAATGAAATAATCGAATCTATTAGAAATGGCACATTTACAGTTTTTAGACAGGGCTGTACCCCTAGGGACATGGAACAACATGCAGAACTAATGAAGAATTATTGCTTAAACAATGAGTATTCCTTACATGAAACAAGGTCGTATCCTGCTAGATTAAAGGCAACAATTTTGAAAAAATCTGGAGAATTAAAACAATGATAATCTCGAAGAAAATAGAAATAGATATGGCTCATAGGTTACCCAATCATGAAGGTAAATGTAAAAACATACATGGACATAGGTATGTAATTGAAGTTGGAGTCGAAGGAGAAATTATAATTGGAAATGGGAAAAGTGATGAAGGAATGGTTGTTGATTTTGGGAATCTTAAAAAGATACTTGGAGAAACAATAGACAATCCATTTGACCACAGTCTTGTAGTCTATGATGGAGATGAATTAAAAGATGTCTATGAAGAATTGGAAAAGCGAGGCCAAAGAATAAATTTTGTGCCTTTTATTCCAACTGTAGAAAATCTAGCAAAATATTGGTTTGAACTAATAGGATCAAGATTAACTGAAAATAATAAAATTAAACTTAAATTTGTAAGAGTATGGGAGACTTCTACAAGTACTGCGACATATGAAAATTAGTGAAGATTTTTACTCAGTTCAGGGGGAAGGCATAAGTCAGGGAGTTCCAGCTTATTTCATAAGGTTGCAGGGGTGTAACTTAAATTGTGTATGGTGTGATACGACTGAAGTATGGAAAAAAGGTAAGGAAACATCTAATGAAGAATTAGAAGAGAGGATAAAAAATTCAGGTCAGATGGATAATATATTGGAGGGAACAGCCCATATAGTCTGGACTGGGGGGGAACCAACATTACCTCAAAATCAAAATGCTATCAGGAGTTTCTTAGATTATTTGAACCATCATTATCCCTCTAACAATATATATAATGAGATTGAAACAAATGGGACCATAAAGGTTAATAACACTTTTCTTGAAAACTATATTCAACAAGTTAATTGTTCTCCCAAATTAAGTAATAGTCAAATGCCAATCAAAAGAAGAATAAATCCCAATGCACTAGAACAAATAAGGAATCATGAGAATAGTTGGTTTAAGTTTGTAATTTCATCAGAAAAAGATATTTTTGAAATGGAAGAAGATTACATTAATCCATTTCATATTAAAAAGTCAAAAATCATTTTAATGCCAGAATCAGATAGTCTTAAAACCTTACCAGAAAAAACTCAACTATGTTATGAGTTATCTAAAAAATATGGATACAGAACAATCACAAGGGGGCACATCTTAGCATGGAACAAAAAGACAGAGGTATAGATAAAGAAGAAATTGAAAGAGCATGGAAGTCTATTTTAATTGGAATCGGGGAGAATCCAGATAGGGAGGGATTAAAAAATACTCCTATAAGAATAGCTAAGATGTATAAAGAACTTTTTAGAGGATATAATAAAGGGAACAAACCTTACCTAACAACTTTTAATAATAATCCTGTCCCAATTTCTTTCATGTCGAAAGGTTTATATACTGACATCTAATGCCAATATTATGAAATATGAAGTAAATAAAGAAATTGGTACATTAGAACTTATTGGAGAATCTGATGAAGAAGTAAAAATGTTATCGAATTTACACACAGACGTTAGTAAAGCAAAAGGAACTTCTCATTACGACTTAAGACCATCTAGTTTTGGTGGTAGCAGTCTCACTTATTTAATATGTGATCCTGATACGGGAAAACATATAACTGATAGATAATTATTCTAATATTTTACAAAATTTCACAGAATTTGTTAGCCCCCCCACCCCTCCGAACCATCTGGGAGGGTCTTGAACGTCGGAGATGAATTTAGTGAGTTAATCTATCCTATCTTTGACTTAACCCTTTCAACAAGGCTTTCAACATCAAAGTTAAATTCTTCCCTTACATCTTCAGGTACTTCCTTCTCATATGTGGGAACATAAACTCCGAATAAAATCCGTGCCAAACTTCTATATCGAGCACCATTTAGACTATCATCTGTTAGATAAGATGGTTTCTCAACATCTTCGAGATAACTTTCTGCATCTAAAAGTTGTTGATGCAGCTCTTGAAATCTTTGCATTTGTACTGTAGTGTATCTACCTTGGGTTCCATTTACCATAACTTTTGTGATATTATTTACTATTTAAACCCTCTCATTCACATATTTCAAAATTTTGTCTGGGGGGATGGCCCAGGAAACATATATGCGTTTTCGCTATCGGACGATCCTGTGACTTCTTAGAACTTGTAGACTATATCAAGTAGATATAGTCGTAGTGCCTAATTACCCATTACAAGCCCATACCAGGCTTGTTTTATCCCCTTGGCTATCCACTATAGTAAACCCCATTATATGCTCTCTACGGCCATTATATGGCGATTTAAGGGCTTCTACTGACTAAATATAGGTACTTCAGAGGGATGATTAAACAATAAATGATTCATATTCTACACAATACAAAGGTTTATATACCCATATACCCTATTACCCTTATAGACTTAGGAGGATAATAACAAGATGGAAAACGAATGCAAACACAAGGACGGATGGGTATTGAAGGAAGAAATAGCCCTAATGCCTAATAGCGATAACGACAGCATGGTAGCTGAGTTTGAGTGTAATACCTTGGGTTGCCATCAAATGAAGGAATTTACATTTGATGTATCAACGATGAAGGAAGTATAGTAAGAAGATGGAAAATAAAGAGATGATAAGATGTGATTGTGGGGCCTTAATCAAAGGCTCTTCAGAGAAACACTGTAAGGGCAACTTAGAGAACCACAAAAACTCAAAGAAACACGAAGAACTAATGGAAATCAAGGAATATTTAAATAAATCATAGGAGGAAATAAAATATGGAAGAACAAACAACAATACAAAGACAAATATCACAGCCAAGTATCAAACTTAATGTTGGTATGAATGGTAATAGGGGTTGGGAGATTAAAGTCTATGGGGATAATATCGATGAGATACTTAGTAGTATCGAGCAGACTAATGAGAAGATGCAAGGGAAGTTTGTAAAAAAAGAGGTGGTGGTGGATTGAGATATTTCGGTTAATAGGTAGGTTTAAAAACTCTTTATTGATAGTTATTTTACCTGAAAGGGAAGAAGAGTTCTGATAAGATAAAATGAAATTGAATTACAAAAACTTTATTGCAGGAAAAACAGGCCCTAAATGTAATAATCCAAAAATCAGTTTAGATCAATTAGAAACAGTTGTAAATAAGTGGTTATCAGAAAATCAGGGGATAGAAGTTGTTCAAATGACGCAATCTCCAACTGTAAACTCAACTCCAAATGTACCTGGAGAATGGTCTTATGAAGTAATGGTATCTATATTGTATAATTTACCAGAAAAGTCTGAACCCAAACCAGATTATTAATAGCTTTAGGAAGGAGAGTTCTGATGATAGATAAAATGGCAAGCAAAACAAAAGATCCATTATTGGAATTAATGAAAGACAAACTACAAGACTCTCCATCACAAATTCCTACAAAGAACTTTTTACATTTAAGCGGAAGTACTAGTGGACAAGGGCGGTTTATCAATTATGAAATGCGTTTAACTAGAGAAAAGGTCCCCCCTTATATTGGATGTATTTACATGGCAGGATCTGATTTAGTTGATGGTCATTATGTTCTCTATGAATACTGGAATCAGAGGTCTGTAGACAATGATGTTAGAAAGGGAGACCCAATACATATTGAAAGATGGCCTTATTCAGATATATTTGGAGTAGAAGATGAGTATCCTGAGGCTGTTAGAAGATTAAAAGTTAGAGTGGATAGAAGATTCAAATATATAAAGAGTTTAATTGATTGTGAAGTCTCTACGGATATTACTGTAGATAAGAATCTTTAAATGAGCATTATCTTTTTCTTTATTTTCTTTTTAAAAAACCTATCTCAATATCACCACATCTGTCTTCATGCGCGAGCGTAAGCGAGCGCGTAATATCATATCTTTCAAAACAAATGAGGTAGCAAAATAAAGAGAGATTAACTATAATGGGCGTGTAGAATACACGTCCAACGTATCTAAACTATTTATAATTATCTAGCGAGTCTTGTTTTGAAAGTAAGGAGAAATTACCATTAGAACTATTAATACTATCCAAATTCTAATTTATCTCCTTACGTAATATCAAGTTGAGATTGTAATGGTTTTGATAGTTCTAAAGGTTCCTCCCTTGTAATCAGTTTTAAATTCAGAATAACAACACTAGAAATTTCATAAATTTTTCTACTAACAACAATAAATCCCTCATCTCTTAATATTTTGCCTATTTGGTTAGCATTCAATACTCTAAGGTGATTATCTATTAAATATTTATTACAAGCATTTGTAAAATCTCTTAGAGATATTTTTGCTCCAGGGGATTCTTCACATTGTCCCTCAACAAATTTCATTACTGGATTACTCCTTTCCTCATATCTTTTAGTTCTTTCATCAAAATCTCCTTCGTTAGTGAATTTTGGGTTTTTATAAAGTTCCTTTAATATCCTTAAACATTTTTTTGCTAGATTATTAAACTCAATATCAGGAATTTTATCAATTAAATTTTCATTTATTTCATTAAATTGATTTAAGAAATCTATTATTAACCATTTCCTATAAAACCCCTTACTCTTATCAGGGGTTATCGGGAGTGCATTTGTTAGGCAAATTCCTGTTGCAGTGTTGTCTTCTGTAAATGAATCCTTATTTTTAAATTGAAAAGATAGTTTATCTTCTCCAGCAATCTTCTTTAATTGATTTGTATTTCTTAAATCACCATATCCAACTTCTCCCATTACACACAAAAGTTTTCTGTATATAGTAGATGCCTCAAATCTATCTTCTGATAATGCCTTTATTTCACTTGAGACATAGTTCCCTTTTCCAAGGAATTTATAATTTAATTTTATAAAAGTTCCCTTACCATTACTTCCGCCACCGCATAAAGCAATTATCCTTTGCATAAACTTATCCATAGAAATATTGTAAGCAATAATTTCATAAAGTGTATCTTTCCAACTTGGGTCTTGACCTTTAACCCAATCATCAAGATATTTATCAATTGTTGGAGTGTCTTCACTTTCTCCAACATTCCAAGGAATTGGATTTGTTATAAAATATTCTGGAGTCGCATCAAAACTCTTTCCTGTTTTAACATCATAAATTTTATCTTTAAATTGAACCCAATATTTTTTTATGTCTTTAGGATTATGTTTTCTACCTATTTGTTTAAATCCTGCTATAAGTTCATTCCTTATTTTTGTATCAATAGTTTCAACTCCCAGTATTTCTTGAATTGAATTTAAATAATCAATCTCATCACTTATTTCCCATTTTTTATTTTCATCATCCCATAACCAAAAAATTCTATTTTTATCATAGAAGAATGGTTGTTCCTTCCAAAAACTTTCAATTTGTCCTCTTCTTGTAAATATTATTTCTTTATCTTCAATTTCAATTATTTCAATTTTCGCTGCGTCATTTATACCTTCTTTACTTTCAATCAGTGTTTTAATTTTACCTGTTTTCCAATGGGGGACATTTTCTAAAGCAATCATGCACCGATTAGTAGCTTTCTGTTTATCACAATCATATTTCTCAATAACCAATAGTTTTTCTTCAGAACTTAGATCTTTTTTAAAAAATAAATGAATATGATATCCTTTACTCCCCGTTTTATAAGCAGAGTAAAATTCAAACTCTTTCTTAACATCCTTCAAAATTTTATCAAATCTCTCAGGTTCTTCAATATCTAGAACAATCTCCCTTGGAAGTATAGTTCTATTATTTGCTTTTTCTTTAAATTTAATATCACAATCAATAAATTTCTTCCACTTGCTCCACTTAGGAGTTCCTTCTTTATCAAGGTAAGCATAGGCAAGTTCCAGATTTCTTTGTTGATTATCAATATCATAATGTATTTCGTCTAAATTCATTTCTCACCTCGGATTTAACTAACAATAAAGGAGGATACATATTCAGCTCATTATTCAATCTTCTAATATTCTCTTGATGTTCCTCTAAGAGCTCAGTTATTATTATCTCCTCCATTGTTTTCTAAGAAATAAAAGGGAAGAGAGGCGAGGATTCAGCAGATGCAACAGCAGAGCGTCATATGAATATGATTCGCCCCTCTTATATCAAACTATGATATTTATTAATCATTCTTTAATTAATTTTCTTAACTTGCTGTTAAGGGTTGTTTGATACTCCCTAATAATATTCTTAATCACCTCCAAACTTATTTTTAATTTCTTTTTCCAATTCCTCTAACCTTTCAACATCTTTTGTCTCAAGTGGCTCCCCCATAATTTGTACATCCCAACTATAAGTTCCATCTGCTAGTTTCCTAACCCTCATATTCTCCTTAAAATAGATACCAACTGATTTTGTTTCAGATTCTTGTTCTGAGGATTTACTGAGTTGATTCATTTTGATTGTCCTCACTATAATAGTCATCTAATTCAATTTGTAGATTCTCTATTAATTTATTCTGAAAATCTTCCATATTATTTATTTGCATTTTTTATCTCCTTAATAAGAATCATCCTACAAAAACTTCCTAATAAAAGTCCTCTAAGTTCAGCTTCTTCCTTCAATTTATTTTTTTGCGCTGTAGTGATTGAAAATATAATTTTTGTATCCATTTTTGTATCAATACTATTACCAATAGGTAATACTTTATAAGTTTATCTAATCTATTACTCTAAGGTAAAGGTTTTTAAACACTATTACTTATAAAAGATTATTATGGAAGAACTTAATAAAAATGATAATAAATTACTTGAGTTTTGTGAAGAATTCAGGTCTATCGGAGAAATAGCAAGACATCTAAATATTGCCCCAAAGAACGTATCTGTTAGAGTTAATAAATTACAAAATAAAAATCTATTACATGTAAAAAAAGCAGGACCCGGGAAAAAAACTAGAGTTAGAACTAAAAGTAGCGTTAAATATCCTGAGTATCTATTTGCGATTTTAAAACACATTAAGAAAAAAGGAGGAATATATGAGGAAGAATTTAACTCTCTTTTTGATGATGAAAAATTTAATTCTCTTCATAGTTCTGTAAAGGAATATGATAGGCTGATTGCAAAATGGATTATTAAGGATGCGGAACGTCCTTTGGTTAAATCAAAATTATTTATTAATGACTATGGAGAAGTATTTCTTGGAATAGATAATGAGAATAAAAAGAAGAATAAATCTAATTCTTAATTTGTCCAGTAGTTTTTATTAAAGCTTGTTGAACCAGTTTTATTACATCTTGTTTAGAGACGCTTTCATTTCTTAACTCTTCAAGTTCTTTTACCTTATTCTCAAATTCTTCTTGCATCTTCTTCCTCTCAAACTCTTCCTTGTTGAGTTTGGTTTTTAACTCTCCTAATTCTGTATTCTCAAACTTTTCATCCAAATCCTTATTCAACATCCCAGACCTAGAGATATAAACATCTGGCATATCAGAACTGAACGTCCATCCATATCTGTAACATAGTTCTTGTCTGTTTAATTTGCTAGCATAATGTGTTGCAGATGAATGTCTAAATAAATGAAAATGGATTTTCTTACCTAATACTTTTTCCCCTAGTCTCAATAGAAATCTTCTAGCATTATCATATTTAGATTTGAAGATAGGATCATTTAGCTTATGATCGTCCTTTAATCTCTCGTTATAATAGTCTCTAATAGCTTCCAAACTACGAGTCCAATATAAACTAACAACTCTCCCATTAGTCTTACTGTATTCTTCTTTTAAGGTTATTTTAACAAAGTTCTCATTACCTTCCGGCATTTGAATGTCTTCATATCTAATATTCATAAATTCTTCAGCACGAGCCCCAGAATCAAATAAAACAGCCACTAAATATTTCTCTTCATAGTTCTTACAATGCTTGTAAAGTTTAAGGATTTCTTTTTCTGAAAGATAGTCTGGAGTTTTGAAAGGAATACTTGTGTCCAACCAACCTACTAGCTTCTCTGCCTTACTCGGAAACCTCCATCTAAAATAAATCTTTAATGCTACTTTAATATTGGATTTAGTATTATTAGTTAGAACACCTCTAGCACCCTTAATCTTATCAGTTGTTAGGTCTTTCTCAAACTCCTCAGTGTCTTTGATAGTCAATTTAGAGGTTGGTTTATCCCAGTATTTTAATGGAATTTTCAATAGGTCAAGATATTTACACAGTCTTTTATCACCTACCTTCTTACCTCTATTAACCTTACCAAGTGATAGTTCGTTTAAGAATTTCTTAACCGATTTTTTATCTTCATCACTAATCTGTTTAATAGAACAAAATTTATCATATCTCTTATCTAGGTTGTCATGATGAATACTTATCTTAACATTCATAAATGTGGGAAAAAATGAGAGTATTTAAGGTCTCTCGTTTTGTCACAAAAGTGACTACGCCCACGCCGAGACTCGAACTCGGGTCGCTACCGTGACAGGGTAGAATGCTAACCGCTACACCACGCGGGCCTAATTGACTATATAGTTTGCCATTTTTAAACCTTACTCTTCAAGTAGAACAACGGAACACATGACCCTCTCATCATATATCAAAACCTTTATTAACCCAATTAATTACTACACCTCATGCCGAGACTAGCCATAAACCTTCACAAATTAGAACTTACCACCAACATCCTAATCCCAACAGGCTCATCAAATTACAAAGAATTAAGAAACAACAAACTATATATTCCAAGAATAGACTCATTAGCAGTCTGTGAATAAAACCATCACTTAAGTTTTATCTCTCTCGCAATAGCAGAAACACAATCAATCTTTGAAACTTTCGAAGGTATAGTATTAGAAACAATTATCTTAGCCTTACCTCTCAATTTAGACAAAGCCTTCTCAGAAAATAACCCATGAGCCGCCATAAAATACAATTCCTTAGCCTTAATCAATTTACTAGCTTGAATCAATGTATCTCCTGTAGAAATAATATCATCAATAACCACAACCTTATCCGCGTTCATCCGCTTACCTCTAGTTTTAACCTTTCTAGAACTTATCCTATGTTTATCAAGAATCTTATATTCCAATCCCAACTTCTCCGCAACCGGCTTAACCCACTGCTCACTCTCATCATCAGGACCAACTAACAAACACTCGCCTATATGAGATTTAATATATTCAGACATTTCCTTACTTAAAGAGATTTTCTTAGCATTTGGAAAAAATTCTGAAAAAGTCTTAAGCCGATGCAAATGCGGATCGACAACATAAACTTTCTTAAAAATTCTGCACATTTTAGCCAAAATCTTAGCAGAAACTGCCTCTCCTTTTCTAAACCTAAAATCCTCTCTTAAATATCCCAGATATGGCGCAATCAAATAAACATTTTTAGCCCCAAGTTCCCTAGCTGTTTCCGCAGAAAACAACAACTCAACTAATTTATCATTTACATCTATTTTATCCGGATAAAAACTTTGCACAAAATACACATTCCAATTTCTAACTTCCTTAGGAAGTCTAATTCTCAACTCCGAATCTGGAAAAATCTCACTATCTAAAACACATGAACAACCCCCAACTTTCCTAGCCAATGAAGAAGCAAGATGCTTCCCTCCAGAACAAGCAACAAACATATTCTTACAGACCTTGCTACTTCTACTAACCATCTTTTTCATTATTTATCAAGGATAACATTATTTTTAAATGTAATCAATCCAACAATTATCAAACAAACAAACCTACAATTAACTTTTTAAGTAAAGATTTATTAGTTTATTTATGCAAAAAAAAGAAGGCCCAATCATATTAATGATGAGCACATACCCTCCAAGAGAGTGCGGTATCGCAACATTTACAAAAGACCTCTCAGACTCAATTAATAAACAAGTCAGCCCTCAAATGTGCACAAAAATTCTAGCTATAAACAAAGAAGAATCAAATCATTATAATTATTCAGACAAAGTTATCTTCCAGATTAGTGAAAACAACGTCGATGATTACCTAAATGTTGCTAAAAAAATTAACAATAATGAGAACATAAAACTAGTTTCTATTCAACATGAGTTCGGTCTTTTCGGAGGAGAATACGGCGATTATTTACTCGCATTTTTAGAAGTACTCACAAAACCAGTAGTAATCACATTTCACAGCGTACTCCCCAACCCTGATGAAAGATTAAGAAATGTAGTCCGATCAATATCTGATAAGGTTAATGAGATTATAGTCATGACAAAAAAAGGAAGTGAAATACTAGGGAATGATTATGGTTTACACTCCGATATAAAAATCATCCCACACGGAATTCCAATAGTGAATTTTGAAAATCAAGAATTTGAGAAGAAAGAATTAAGATTTGATGGCAAGAAAATTATTAGCTCATTTGGTTTGATGAGTAGTGGAAAAGGATATGAGTACGTTATTGACGCAATGCCAGATTTAATAAAAGATCATCCTGATTTATTATATTTAATTGTAGGCGAAACACACCCTGTAGTAAGAAAAAATGAAGGGGAAAAATACAGAAATTTCCTGGAGAAGAAAGTCCGAGATTTAAATTTACAAAAACATGTAAAATTCCACGATAAATATCTTTCCTTACCCGAAATTATCAAATATCTCAAGGCAACCGATATTTATATTTCCTCGGGTTTAAATCCCAACCAAATAACCTCCGGCACTCTNGTNTATGCTATGGGATGCGGNCGTACAATTGTTTCAACNCCATTTTTACATGCAAAAGATTGTATCACAAACGATATCGGAAAANTAGTAATGTTCAAAAACTCAGATTCTTATAAAAAATCAATNAATGANATCCTAAACAATTCCGANAAAAGAAANGAAATGGAATTAAACGCTTACAGAAAATCAAGAAAAATGACATGGCCAAATGTNGCATTAGCNTATAAANNATTNTTCAACNAAGTTTTAAACATNCCCGAAATATCTACTCTNCCTTTAATCAACGTCGANCATNTATACAGACTTACAGATTCATTTGGTATCATCCAGTTTGCAAATCAACACATCCCCGATACCAACTCAGGATATTCTCTAGACGACAACGCGCGAGCCCTTGTAGTTAGCACAGCCCATTATTCACATTTCAAAGAATTCAAAATGCTCAAGTTAGTGAAAATTTATCTCGATTACCTAAAATATGTTCAAGGAATTGATGGCAAATTATATAACTACGTAGACATAAATAGAAAAGTCAATTCTATCGACTTTAGCGAGGACGCTCATGGAAGAGCAGTTTGGTCAATTGGATTCATGTTAAAAAATAAATCTATTCCAGAGGACTTAAAAAAAGAAGGAGCTGAATTATTAAAAAAGTCAATCCCAGTCGTTATGAATTTACAATCACCAAGAGCTATTGCATTTTCCCTTATCGGCCTATGCTATGCGCAAGAAAGCAATTTAATCGAAGTTCGCGATCAAATAAAAAAACTAGCGGACTGGCTCGTTTCTGCATATAAGGTCAACAGCCACGACAATTGGCACTGGTTCGAACCTTACCTCACCTATTCAAACAGCAAACTTCCAGAATCCTTACTCCTTGCCTATTCCATACTTTCAGATGAAGAATACCTCAAAATCGGAGAACATACTCTACGCTTCTTAATAAACCAAACTTTTAACAAATCCACATTTATTCCAATCGGCCAAGACGGATGGTACATCAAAGGAAAAGAAAGAGCCTATTTCGATCAACAGCCAGTAGAGGCATCATATATGGTCCAGACCCTTATCACTGCATTCAATATATCTGGTAACAGTTATTATAGGAGACATTCACACGATGCATTTTTATGGTTCTTAGGAAATAATTCCTCAAAACAAGTTATCTACAACGAATCTACGGGAGGATGTTACGATGGACTCGGTAGAGAAACAGTAAACATAAATCAGGGAGCAGAATCTTCCCTTTCTTACCTAATGGCCCGATTATATTTAATGGGAATCTAACGACGCCGATATGGTTTAAGATTATTCATTATATCCTTTATCCCCATTTTTCTTACACTAATCACTGAATCCGCCCCACCAGAATAAATCAACAAATCTTTTTTATTCAAATCCATCACCGCCCCTGTTGGAAACACAACATTACTCACAGATCCTTTTTTCTCATATTTTTCAGTAGGTTTAAACAACGGTTTATTAGTCGGAGATCGAGCAATAATCTTCTCCGGATCTTTTAAATCCAACAATATAGCTCCAGCACTATAAATATTAGTATCATTTTTTCTTTCTACCCCATGATAAATAAGAAGCCATCCTTTTTTTGTTTTAATTGGGACTGCACCAGAACCAACTCTCTCAGATTCCCACGAATCTTTTCTAGTTCTAATCAAATGTCTATCCCTCCCCCAATATATAAGGTCCCTAGAAAAAGACACCCATATCCCAGGTTTACTAAACTCAAACATACTCTCCGGACGGTTCAACGCAACATACTTCCCATTAAATTTCTCCGGAAACAAAACAGCATCCTTATTCTGCTCCCTAAATATCAACCCAAGCCTTTTCCATTTTATCAAATCCTTAGAAAAAGCTAGATAAGTCGAAACCCCCTCGTGAATCGAAATCCCCACATAAGTCATATAGTACCCCTTTTCCATTTTAGTAATTCTAGGATCCTCAACTCCATATTCACTCTCACGTGGTTTCCCAGTAAAATTCGGCTTTTCATCAATATGCTCAACATTAAACCCACTCTCATCTAAAATTATTTTCCTAAAATGCGAGATCGTCGAAAGTCTACATGTTCCATCTTTCAAAAATACCATATGCCCCTTCCTATCAAGAATCTGATCCTCACTTATTTTCTTATAATAAATCTTCTTTTCTTTCTCAGAAATTATCACTGGACACGTCAACCCCTTTTTTTGACTATTACCCTGAAACTCGGCAACCCTTGCATACAAAACAATTTTCTTATTCGGCAACCGAACAGCCGCCGGATTAAAAACTCCATCAACGGTCCAATTCTTAAAACTCGGTTTCACATCTTTTGGAGTTACCAACAACTTCTTTTTTATTTTCATTCTAACCTTTTCAATACAAATACACAGTTAAACAAGATATTTAAATTTGTCTAAAAACAAAACAAATAAAAACAAAACAATACTTTAATTACAATGAAAAAAAAGAGCGATAAAAGACCTTGGGGAGGATTCGAACAATTTACTCTAAATGAAGAGTCAACGGTAAAAATCCTCACAATAAAACCGCACCAATCACCTTCTGTCCAAAAACATAAACACCGAAGCGAGTTTTGGGTAATACTCGATAATCCTATTAAAGTCACTCTGGGAAACAGAACCTTCAGAGCAGTTAAAGACCAAGAAATATTCATAAAAAAAGGACAAGTTCACACTGCAGAAGCATACTCAAAAACTGCCAGAATTCTAGAAATCTCATTCGGCAAATTCGACGAAAATGATATTACAAGATTAAAAGATAAATACGGAAGAGTAAATGACAAGAAAAAATAAACCAATTTCAGAATTATCCAAAAGAGAATTAAAAAAAATAAAACTAATTGTGTTCGACGTTGATGGTGTATTAGTCCCAAGAGGAACCAAGATTAAACAAAAAGGCAACATTACAACATTAGAAACCAAAAATATAAATCAAACTGAAATCAACCAAATAAAAAAATTACACAAATTAGGTTTCAGAATTAACATCAACTCGGGAAGAGGCCTTTACATGCTACAAGAAATGTTCAGAGAAATTCTCCCCTACATAAGCCTAACATACGAAAACGGCAGCGCCACTTGGTACAAAGGAAAAATCTACCAACATGTTAACTCGTTCAACGAAATGAAAAACATCCCAACAAAATTAAAACCAATCAAGAGCAAAAACATAAAAGGCTTCGAACCAAAAGAATTCATAATCACTCTCCATTGCAAAAAAAGAATTAAGAAAGTAGAAAAAATATTATCAAAATTAAATAATATTTACTATATCTGGAACGACGAAGCATACGATATAGGCGTGAAAAAAAAGCAAACCAAAGCAGTAGGACTAAAATCCCTTATAAAAATATTAAATCTAAAAAAAGATAACATCTTAGCAATAGGAGACAACTATAACGACCGAGAATTACTAAATTCCGCTGGACTAACCATCACCGCCGATAAATCAAGATTAGACGGAGAATTCTTTATCCCAATAGATAACAAAAACTTTCCAGCAAAAAAACTTATGTCAAAAATAATATCTCTAAACAAATAATAACAAACCAATTATTTATATAACCTCTTAACTTTCTATTTAAAAAGATGCCAGACCAACCTCAATCACTCTTAGCAAGAATCCTAATGGGAACAATAACTTTTATCTTACTACTCGTTCTATTTGCATCTCTCTACTTTCTCTACCTCAACTTGCCCGGACCTTCTCAAGATCTAAACATAAACATAAACCAACCTCCGAAAAACAACCAACCAACACAAGCAAAACAATTCTACCCCAACATGAAATTCAACCACAACATAATAACTTACGGTGTAAACCAAGATTGTACTCAAATACAAAAACAAAGAATCGTTAGCGGTTTCACCGAGATTAACAAGGCAGTGCCCATCATAAAATTCCAATCTTCTTTCTCAGATCTAGATATTGAAGTAAGCTGTTCAGAACAACAAAAAGAAAACACAGAAAACAGCGGAAAAAAATACTTCATAGCCGGAGAGGGAGGAGCAAAAGAAATAATCCAAACAGGAGAACACCATATCATAACAGAAGGAATTATCTACCTATTCAAAGAAAACAAAAAAGCAATAAAATGCGACTACCCTAATATAGAAGTCCACGAAATACTTCATGTCCTAGGTTTCGACCACACCGACAACAAAGAAAGCATAATGTTCCCATTCCTAACTGACTGCGATCAAACCTTAGATCAATCAATAATCCAAGAACTGAACAGACTATATTCAGAAAACAATCTCCCAGAACTATCTTTCGAAAACTTCACAGCATCAAAATCCGGAAGATACATAGATTTCAACTTAACAATAAGAAACTCCGGATCAATCAACTCCCAACCATTCACACTAACCATCCTAGACAACGAAGATGTAGTAGAAACACGAGAAATCGATTCAATAAACTTCGGCGCCGGAATAACCCTATCAACCACAAACCTAAAACTAAAACGAAAAAACCCAGATACAATCCAATTTATCCTAGACAGAGAAAACAAAATAAAAGAAATTAACGAGAATAACAACATTGCCGAGATAAACCTAGATTAAACAAATAAACCTTCACTCATCATCCTCTTCCAATGCTTCTTCAATTATCTCATTATCCAACTCATTATTTTCTTCTTCCATAAAACCCGATAAAACTTACCATTTTTAAATCTTTTCCATAAAATTCACTACTTGTTTTAAGGACAAATATCAGGCGTTGCCCATAAAAGAAGGTATAGAAAAGTGGTGGCAAGGTTCAAATTAGTACAGTGAAAGAAAACGGCAAAGAAATAATTGTTATTGAGAAATTTCCATTGGTTGAAAATTGAGATCTTTATCCGGAAATAGTGCACCCTTGATACTCTTAATCTAGTTACCTTTATTCAGTGGTTACATGGGGAAAGGTTTATAAGTTTGAAACTCATATTAATTTCATGATTAGCAAGATATATCCTCGCTTTATCCCTCCAGAATTGGAAGCATCAATATCTCAGGTAGACGGGCTTACCAGAAGTGAATGGAACCAATTAGATGAAGAACACAGAGCGTTATTGTTAAAACCACTGATTGAATTACCATTTGAAGGAGAGCAAACTGTGTATGATTTTTTAGATAATGAAGTTCTCAAAAGGGAAGCTAAGGAAAAGGTGAAGGGAATGGGAGGAGCTTCTGGTGAGTGGGATCTAATCGTAACGGAGAAACTTGCAGAAAAATCTGGAAGATACGAGGCATGGCTTTCAGGAGAACATTCGGCCAAAAAGTTTGACTATGAAGTTGGTCCTGTTATAGCAATGAAACCTAACTCTAAAGGAACCCTAACTAAAATAGTTATGCTAGAGTTTAGCTGGTCTGAGTCTGGTATAAGCCATGGAAGAGATGCTCAGAAATTAGGGGGGTATCATGTATCTTCTGCTAGATGTTCTAAGTCAATTTCTCATAATACTTATGGAGATCAGGTCGGACACGAAAATTGCTGGGATCCTGAAGGAACAGTAGAATCAGTTGCAGTTAGAGAAGAACCTGCCTTTAACCAGTATGCATACCAATTTGGCACATTTCCTTATTGTTCATCTCCTGAAATGTTAGAAAAAAATCTTGCATGGGGAGCAAACCAACTTTCTGTGTTCAAGGTAAGTCCTTCTAGAGTGGAAAAAGAAATTGTTGATGCCTTGAAAAAAAGAGATAGTATTGCTAAAGGCATATTAAAAGAACTAGAGGTTGTAAGAACTGGTTGAATAAATTATAATGTGCCCGTAAAACTATCCAGCCTTTAGGCTGTGGATATAAGGGCGCGCGACAGTAGAAACGCTTTTACAATTCTAAGTATTAATAAAAGAGAG
>NZDU01000020.1 GCA_002688875.1 Candidatus Pacearchaeota archaeon
TACGGAGTGACTAGAGGTTAGGAAGCTGGGGTCCGGAGCGAAGCGGAGGACTGGCCCGAAGGGCCACCCTTTAGGGCCCAGAGGATGTCACATTGAGTTATTGGTTAGTTTAGTGAAAATGCCGGGACTATTATTGGATACAAATATTTATGGTTTATTTGTTGAGAGAAAAGATAATGAAGAAATAGCCAAAAAAATAGAAGAGATGAAAAAAGAGGGTAAAATTGTCATTCTAAACTTTAGAGTTATTAGAGATGAAATAAGAAATGCCAAAGCAAACAAAATTTTAGAGGTATATGATAGTTTGACTTCCAATAATATGCAACATTCAAACAAACAAATAGAAAGATTGGCTAATCTTTATTTTATAAAATATAGAGAGAAAGGGGGAATTCAAAAGAAGACTCAAAACTTTATGAATGATTTAAGAATCATCGCATTTGCAACTCTAAAAAATATTAATATTATTTGTTCTGAAGACAGAAAGGCATTCCATTCTCAATTAGCTAAAGATTCTTATGATGAAGTAAATCTAAGATTTGTATATAGAACACCTGTATTTCATACACTTAATGATTTAAAAAAAGCCTTTCTTTAATTATAAACTAGCAACTATCTTTGCCTGGTGCATTGCTTCAGGATCTTCTCGCAATCTCCTTAATATATCTGCAATGCTTCTATCACTATTAAATTTTTCTTTATTAAATTCTTTTTTTACTTGTTTGATAATTTGTTTTTCCATGTATTATTTATAAGATATTGAGGGTTATAAGGTTTTCTATGGGAATCTATTGGGTGAGAATTACAGATACTTGTTGTTCTGGGATCAAAAATTCTTTTTTACTTTTCTTCTTTTTTGGCAAGAAAGACAGTAAGTTATTTGTCTCTTCAATCTGAATCTTCCCATGCCTTTGCCCCTTTGCGATTTTTCAAATCTCTTGTAGACTCGCTTTGTAGTCTCTTGGGTACAAGTAGAACAAAAATGTTTTAAGTATCTAAATCATATTATACTAATTTAAATGGAGGAATAAGATGGTGTTTGATGTTATTATCGACTCTAGTACATATGGAAATATTGTCAAAGATGATGATGGTCTAAGGATAGCAGAAAGTATCGCAAGAGATCAAAATTTTAGAGTACATAATTTTAAGGTGATAAGAGATGAACTAAGAAAAGCTGCTAACATTTTACCAGTATATGACGATATTGTAACTTCATCTATTATAGATGATTCTAATCAAATTAGAAAGCTAGCTGATGAATATTTCGAAGAATATAGGAAAATTGGTGGAGGAGTAGGTAAGAAGAAAATTTTCAATGATTTTAAGATTGTTGCTTTAACTAGTATTAAAAAATTTGACCTTATAGTTTCTGATGATGAGAGGACAATGAAATCTTCTAAAGCCCTGCGGGCATATAAAACAGTAAATTTCGAATACAATCATAGAAACCCTACTTTTTATTCTTACAAAGATCTGAAAAGAAGATACGGAAATTAAAAACCCACCACTCACTTCGTTCGTTCCGCAGCACATCGAGAATTTTTAATTCTCGAGCATGTCAACTCTGGCGAGTTGCCATAAGCTGCAGGGTATTTTAACCTTCAACTTAATGCGCCCCTCCCCTCGGAGCAAGCTCCCTGGGTATAAATCCAGTTGAAGGAATTAAAATTTCCACCTCATTCAATTCTCAGAAATTTACATAATTTCTGATTCATTCAAATCTGATGATTTGAAGACTTACGAATTGAAGATATCCTTAGTTAGCAATTAATTGTTCAATCTCTTTCATTGCTTTTGGATTTTGTCTAATCTTTTCTATATTTTCTTTTATTCTTGCAACTTTCTCTTCTATTTCAATCGCTTCTCTTTCCATTAATTGTTGTTTTTCCATTGTAGTATTTATAAGATATTAGATGTTATAAGGTTTTTGGTGGGGATCACTTATTAGATGTTTTTGCGGGTTTTGAGTAGAATTAGTTAAATTTAGTTTTTCCTATCTCTTTTTAAGAGAGTAATAGTATCAATTAAACTTAACATTATTCCCTGGGGATCATTGGTCTTTGAACTTAAGGAAAATTCAGACAAGGTTGGAAAATATATTAATTTATCATAGGTTGTACCTTGTTGTGTTCCAGCATAGTAAACCATTCTGTATTCTTCTCTAACTCCCTTATTTTTCTCGTCTATCCTATCTGGAAGAATTTTTAATTCTATTGGATCGTTAGTTTCCAAATTCATTTCTTCTATATCTTCTATTGTCATGTATCTTGTCATAAAAATCCTAGAAATGTTCTATATTTAAACCTTCTTAAAGAATGATTTTCATAAAATTTTATAGAATTTGTTAGCCACCCCACCCCTCCAAACCATCTGGGAGGGTCTTGAACGTCGGAGATGTTTTTAGAATTAAGAGGATTTAGGATTAACTTATTTTTCAAACTTCGTAGAACCGGTCTGATTATAATAAAAATCTGTTGCGCAACCATAAAGGTCAAATTGCTCTCTTTTAGATTGGCTTTTGACTCTTGCTCTAAACGTTGTTAAAGCACACTCTAAATCTTCTAAACAACTTGTGTCTCTAAGCGTCCTAGCTATTGTATATTTCTCGATAAGATGTTCATACCCACTCATTTCTAGAAGACTTATTTCCATAAAAATACTATAAATAAACTCTATTTAAACCCTCCCATTCACACATTTCAAAATTTTCTATGGGGTCCTGGACCATACAGAACAGATAATCAGATTTAAGCTAGATCACCTTTGTAAACCCCTTTTTACACCCCTCACAGCTCTGAAATGGGCTTATATGTAGTGGGTAAGGAGGATAGATGGTTATATGAGATAGATAGATATAAAAACTATCTATTTAGTAAAAATGTATGAGCATTAGAAATTTGAAAAATCTTGTAGTTGGAAGGGATAATGATACATATTTAGATGGTAAACCTGTAAATTTATCTCCAATAGGGCTTCCCCTCATAGTTGAGTGGACAGAATCTGAAAGTATTCACCTAGAACTAGTTGGTGAAAGATTTTTAAATGAATTTGATCTAGGATGGGATATTCCAGATAATGTGGATGCATATGTAAGAAGTCCAAGAAATTCTAAACCTATATCTGGACATACACTTGTATCTCATGCTGTACAATTCTATAAGATTAATTGAGCTCGCTTCGCTTGCTCACAGATAAATATAAAAACCCTTAATTAATCATATATTCAACCTGAAAGGGAAGGAGAGTTCTGATATAGATAAGATGTTAACCGGAATTGATATAGCCGCACATGGACACGCTGTTAAATGTAGAGTAAATGATGATGCATATAAAATATTAGATGCATTAATGCCCGATAGGCCTCTGAATGATATTACTGTTGAACATGATGAAGAGGATATCTCTTTACAGGAATTTCTTACAACTGTAAGATCTGCTGATGGTCATCTAGATGGCACTTCCTTCAATGTTTTTGCTAGTATGCCTAATGCTCTAAGAAACGTATATTGGACTCAATCAGGTATGCCTATCTCTGAACTTGAATCCGAAAATCTTGCTAGAAAATTTGAGGAATATACTTTTGCAAATAAACCAGAATTTAGAAATTTATTCTTTGGTACACTGTCTAGAACCAGATATGCCTTAAATGAAGTGCCTCCATTAACAAGATTTGGAGCAAAACATGTGGCTAAAGATCTAAGAGAAAGATTGCATAGATTAACAACTAATAGAGATACAATAGCATATGCAGAAGATTTAATTCCAGCTGTTAGGGCGAGACATGATAGATTAGAAACTATCGAGTTATCATTAGGTGATCTTGGGATGTATAATCCCGCTAATTTATTCTCAACTAGTGGTTGGAAAGAAATGGGTAGGAGATACCAATTAGGTGGAGATTTATCTGACCAAGTTGAGATTGAAGCTACAAAAACAGTTAAATCTCTGAATAGCCTAGGCAATGAGTACAGAAGCAATTATTTAGATTCAATCTGGTAAGTTCTTTTTAAAAAAACCAACGTCAATATCCCCACATCTGTCTTCATGCGCGAGTGTATTATTTTGTATATTTAAAATATAATGAATCCCTCGGGCGACTCAGGAATTATGGATTCCTGATCCTTCGATTCTTACGAATCTTCAGGGATTCAAACTTGCAAGTTCGAGAATGAATCCCTCGGGCGAGATTCGAACTTGCTTCAAGCGGTCTACAGCCGCCTGTAATAACCATTATACTACCGAGGGATGATTAGAGTAGAAAATTAATGTTTTTAAAGTTTGGGTATGGCTAATTGATGAAGAGTTAGTTATCTGGTTCGTTGATATAAAAACTTCTGTTGGATGTTACTTCTTTTAGTTTGCCTTCTTTTTCGTAGGTGGCTATTGCGCTTGGGAGTTCGAACTTGCCGACTACTCCTATTTTTGAGTAGATGATGTAGGTGAAGATACGGGATTCCCCTTTGCTTAGAGAGTGGATGTTGTATTCTAGTCTTCTGTTTTTTAGGTCGATGTTTGAGGGGGGGATTGCTCCGAATTTTTCGTAGAGTTTTACTAGATGAGGAAGTTTGTCGGTGATTTTGATGTGTTCGATGTAATTTGTTGCTTTGGCTATGATTGATATTTTAAGGGCGAACTGGCCCCCTTTTGTTTTTACGAAGCTGACTTTCTTTTTTAATTCTAGATCTGAGTAGATAGATTTTCTGATTATTATTATTCCTATGATTATTAGTAAGATTATTATTAAGGGGAAGAACCAATTTGTTTTTGTTATTATTTTTAGTTCTTCGTTGGGGATTAGTTCTTTTTCCCAGATGTAGATTCTGGTTAGGCCTTGGGTTTCGGTGTTTGTTGGAGGGATGTTGTATGTTGTGAATAAATAAGATAATAGGTTTTTTTCTAGCCTTATGTTGATAGATTTTTTTATGTTTCCTAGATTTTTCTTGCTTATTTCTATTCTTTTTACTAAGATTCCTTCTTCTTCCTTAAGGGTTTCGATATTTTCTTGTTCGAGAAAGTTTATTTGAGATTCTACGTTTGCATTATTGTTTTGTAGATTTATTTTTGTGTTTAATAAATATTTTCCGGAAGTTAGTAATTTTGTTTTTTCTTTGTTTAGATCTAGTTCTAAATCGATGTTTTCTTTTGGTTTTAGGTTTAGTGTTTGTTCTTTGTTAAAAAAGGCTGATTCAAAATTTAGAGAGAGGTCTTTTATTTCTAAATTGAGGTTGTTTTTTATGGTGATTGTGATTTTTTCTGATTTGGGGCTTATCTCATCAGGCAATATTGTGATCATTGATTCAATTCCGATTATTTTTATCGAAAGTGATTCTTCTTGTAAGTCGTTGTTTGAGTCTCTTATTTTGTAGATAAAATTTAGGGGGAGTTCTCTTTTTGACAATAGGGAAGGTTGGGGCATTATTTCTATGGTTATCTTTTTTGTTTCCTCGAATTCTATTTGAAAGTTGTTTGGAGTTATGTCTACGCCGACTAAGGAATAGATTTCGAATCTATCGGAATCTCCTAGGTTTTCTATGGTTAGTTCATAGGTTGCTGGTTCGTTAATGTCTGCTATGACGCTTGGTTGAATTGGGGTGCTTGAGACTTCTAGGTTTATTGCTAAGATTAAAGGTAATAAAGATGTTATTAAGAGTAAAACTATGCTTGAAAGGATAACCTGTTTTTTCATGAGGAGTTATATGTTGGAGAATTTATAAGGATGTAGGTGGGGTGGTATATATTACCAATTATGTTGGCCTTCGATTGCTAGATAGGATTTCATAATTGAGATTATCTCGTTTATTTTTTCAGATAATTCTTCTTCGTGTTCTTCTATTCTTGATCTTATAATGTGTTTGTCGTAAATTTCTCTGAGTTTTTTCATAAATGTGTTGTCCCATTCACTATCTGGATCTTTTATTAATACTGCTTTAAATTTTATTTCTAGTGATCCAGATTCTGTTGAGATTTCTTGCCCGTCTTTTTTTATTTTTATTTTCTCCATTCTTAAAATTAAATATTCTATCTCTATCTTGAATTGAAAATATTTTGATACATTTTTTATGGCTTCCCAGTTGATATGAATGTCTTTTGAATTGCCCTTGTTAACTTCCTCGTACTTTGATTCGAATACATTAAAGCCTTCATCCATGAAAACACCGAATAAGAATTCGTAAAAATCTTTGAAACCAAAAGGGCCTTGGTGTTTGACTTTACCTTTAAATACACTATCTTTTTCTGCCATATTTTTATCCTGACTGGCCTTCAACTGCTAAGAATGACTTCGCTTGATTTGCCACCTCTATTGTTTCTTCCCAGACTTTTATCCCGTAATCGTCCACTCTAGATTTTATTATGTATCGGTCATAGACTCCCCTTAGGAATTTCCAGAAAGGGTTATTTTCCCATCTGTTTTCCCAATCTTTGATAATAAATGCGTCAAATCTTAATTCCATGGTTCCATTATCCATAGTTAACTCTTCTCCTTCTTTCTTAACCTTCATTTTTTTCATTCCGTAAATAAACCAATGAACTTTGATCTCAAATTTGAAATAATCTGAGACTTCTTTTGTTGCGGACCAGATTATCTCTAAATCTTTTGACTCTCCTTTCATTTTTTCTACGTATTTTGTTTCTATAATATCATAATTTTCGTCAACTAAATAGTCATATAGAAATTCGTAGAAGTCTTTGAAATTGAAAATTCCCGATTGCTTCACCTTGCCTTTGTATACCTTATCTTTTTCTGACATTTTGACTCTTTTTAATATGAAGGATGAGGTGTATTTAAAAGTTTTTGTGGTTGAATTCCGAATCGGACTTGGTTGATTAGTTCATTAACCTTAGTTAATGAAGGTCACACAATTCTCCCTTATCTTTTTGAAATGTGTTAAATTACTTCGATAATCGTTGGAAGACTCTGAATAGGGTTGTTCTTGTAGAGTTACCAAGACTAACTTTTAATTCCTGTGCAGAGATATTGGAGTGTTTGTGTTAATTATTCCTACATTGATCGCAGAGTAATTGTCCGTTTAGATTATAGAGTAGATCGAGTTTTTCGCATTTGTCGCAGATGCCTTCTTTCATCATGTTTCCGACTTCTTTTTGTTCGAAGCCTTCTCTTGCTAGTTCGAATAGTTCGGGTTGTATTCTTAGAATGTCTTTTAGGGTTAGGATTCCGATTACTTGTTTCTTAATTACAACTGGGAGTCTTCGGTATTTTGATTTTCTCATGGTTCTTACTGCGTCGTAGATATCTGCTGAGGGTCTTATGGTGGTTATTTTTCTTGTTGAGATGTCAATTACTTTTACGTCTGAAAGGTCTCTTTTTTTGCTTAAAGCCCACATTACGTCTTTTTCGGTTATGATTCCTTTTAGGATTCCTTTTTCTTCTATGATTAAAGAGCCTACGCGTTTCTTGACCATTAAGTCTACGGCGGCTAAGAGTGATGTTTCGGGTTTTACTGATACGAAATTTCTGGCCATGACGTCTCCTGCTTTGATTCCGGTTTGTATGTTTGATTTCATGGTAATGAGATGGTTTTGAGGGTTTTATATTTAGTTGTGATGGGATTTATAGTTTAGAAGGTTTTATGAATGGTTATGCCATGACTACCTTGAGTGTAAAAGGGATTAAATCTGAAGAGTGTGAGCATGATATTTCTTACTTTCTGAATCCTCATCAAAATAGATAGTTTAATCTATATTCTATAAATTTCTCTCGTGGATCTTATTATATATTCGTAGTCATCTGGAAACATCATACTGAAGCAATGTTCTAGTGTTTTATCTGGTAATTCTTGATGTCCTGGGGTGCCTCTTGAGACTCCAAATATTTTTGCATGAGGTGAAGAGGTTTTTAGATCAATAATTGATTGAAATTTTGTATCTTCTAAATGGATTAAATAAGCATCGTAGTCTTTTGGAAAGTTGAATTNTTTTTGTTCTTCGGAAGCAATTACTTCTAAATCTTTTCCTATTTCTAGCCCTAATTTTTTTGATGCAGTATGGAAGCTTAAACGATGACAATCAATCTTGGAATCTTGCACATAAATTTTAATTTTTGGTATTTCTGACATTATATTGGTTTTTCTCTGAGGTTTTTAAATCTTACCTAATTATGAGCTGTTAAGTTAAAGTCACCTAGATTGAATAAAAAAATTATTTTTTCTTGCTCTTTCTTGCTCTATCCCAATAAGCTGACTTACAATTAGGGCATAGTCTTGGATACTCATCTTTTCTTGGAATCCATTTATGATTACACCTTTCACATTCATAACCATCAACTTCTATTTTTATTTTTACCATAATAATGTATACTCCCATAGTTTATAAAGTTTACTTAATAAAGTAGTTACTATATAATTAGTACTTATTACCGAAACATTTAAATAGTAGTACTTACTTATATAAGTAATTATTATAAAAGTAAATAAATATTGTGAGGGCATAAAGCCCTCAGGATCACACGTTCGCTAAAACAATGAAATCCAGAAATAGAAAACAATCTAAGTATAAAAATCTTGCTTGTCCTAATTGTAAATCTTCAAATATAATAAAAAAGGGATATAGGAAAACAAAGTATAGGGGTAAAATCCAAAAATACTTCTGTAAAGAATGCAATAAGTTCTTTACACTTGATGAAGGGTTTTTTAGAATGCGTTACTCTGCTCAAACGATTACTCTTTCGATAGATATGTATTTATCTAATCTTTCTTCAAGGAAAATGAGAAATCAATTAAAGAGACATTTTCATTTAAAGGTCAGCCATATTACTATTTTAGATTGGGTTAGAAAATACTCTCTTAAAGTTCACAACTTTGTGGAGAAGTTGGGCTACAATCTTGGAGATTCTTTCTATGCAGATGAAACTATGATTAGAAGAGAAAAAGAAGATGATAGATTTTGGGCTTGTGTTGATTGGAATACAAGGATGATTACAGGCGTCCATTATTCAATTAGTGGAAATATTGACGAAGCCAAAATATTTATTAAAAAAGCTGTTAGCAAGGGAAAACCCAAATTTATTCAAACAGATTCAGCACAATTCTATCCAAGAGCATTCAAGAAGTTATTTTATAGCAATAAAATAGGCGGTTTAGTTGTTGAGCACAAAATACAGAATTATCAAAAAACAAAAATACACAATTATAAGATTGAAACAGTATTTATGAAGATTAAAGATAGAGTTCATGATTTTAGAGGCTTGAAGGCTCTTTGGTCTGCTCCAATAATCTTAATGGGTTTAGTGATTCAACACAATTTTATAGAAGAGCATACAACGACTAATAAAGTGCCTTGTTCTCTTGCAGGACAGGATTTAGATTTAGGAGATAATCGTTGGTTAGGATTGATTAAGCTGTCCGCTTAGTTTTCATCTTTTCAATTACCAAACCAATAATTAAGAAAATAAAAGATAACCCCCATACAGAATAAGAAAGAAATATCATAATACTTGCTGCCATCGAAGATTCTCCTTCCGCAGTCATTGCTAATAAACTTATAATCATAATAACAAATATTGCAAAAGCAGAAAGATAAACTGACAGGTACACCATAAAATTCGATTCAAGTTGTTTTTTATCAAATATCCAGAATATTCCCGAAAAAATTAAGGAAATTAATGGAAATGTTAAAAAGAGAACTGCGTGAAAATCAAAATCTTCCAACCCGATTTCAGATAAATTAGGATCTTTAAATAAAAAAATAAAGAAAAATAATGCAATCAATATAAATGAAATTAAATAAAAAAAATAAATCGATTTATAGCTTTTTAATTTCATTTTATAATGAAGAAATTCAATAATCACTCCAGACATAATCAATACTGCTAGAGATATTATTAATAGGAAGATATTTAAATCGTATTCAGGATCAAAAAATAAATAATCCGAATAGAAAAACAATATAACAGCAGCAATTGCAAATGCAAATAATCCACCTTTCAACCAAGCTTTCATTTTAACACCTTTTTTATATATCTCATAATAATTATACATTTTTAAAACTTTGCATAGAAGTGACGCTAACTTAACAGCTCACCTAATTATTATAAAATATATCTTTCATTATATATATTTACATTCAAGAATGTTTAAAAGTCGAATTAGTAGTTAATAATATGAATATTAATAGAGCTTTGGATAGTATTGCGGTGAAGAGACGGTATGGTAAGTATAGAGGTGAGAGGGTTGGGGTTGTCCGTCGGGATTTTTGTGATGGTTTTTATAAGAGGGGAGAGGTTGTTTTGGTTAGGAGGGATGGTGATGGGTTTTTTAGTGTTGAGAAGCCGTTGTCGATTTGGGAGATGAGGAGGGAGAAGAGGAAAGGGTCGGTGGTGAGTTCGGTGGGGTTGGTGCGGGGGGTTCCGAGGGGGTATGTTGGGAGGGTGAGGAGAAGATGAGTAGGATAATATCAACAGTAAAAGTTGGTAAGGAGAGTTTGATTTATCATGAAGGGGATTTGGATTCTGATAGAAGAATAATTTCTGTTAAAGGGCTTGAAGATTGGGCTGGGAGTGGTGTAGATTTTTATGTTAATGCGTTCTGTGAAGATTATTTACTGGGCAATTATGATAATCTTGTGGAGACGAATGAAGGAAGTGAATTTTGGGCTGTTTTAAAAGGTGGATCTACTCATATTAATGATAAGGGGAGTTTAGTTGATGAAGGTAGAAAGATAGATTATAGAAGGAGATTGGGGTTTAAGTTTCCTACTAATATTATCGATGAATATGTAGAATTCTTTTCTCAGACCTCATACAATGGATTTGATTCTGATTGCTATGAATATGAAATTTACTTAAAAATTGGAGATTTCCTTGCTCGTTTTAAATTGGAGCCTAGTGATGAATAAGATGTCAGATAACAAAAATCGAAGATCTTTGAACCTGCCATGTTGCAGGAAGGAGAAGCAACATGTCAGATAAACAGCCAATATATATATTACCAGAAAATATGGAACGGACTATGGGTAAGGATGCTCAGAGGAATAATATCTTGGCTGCTAAGTTGGTTAGTGATGCGGTGAAGACTACGTTAGGTCCTAAGGGGATGGATAAGATGTTGGTTGATGGGGTTGGGGATATTACGGTTACTAATGATGGGGTTACAATACTTGAGAAGATGGAGATTGAGCATCCGGCGGCTAAGATGATGGTTGAGATTTCTAAGACTCAGGAAGAGGAGGTTGGGGATGGGACTACTACTGCGGTGATGTTGGCGGGGAGGTTGTTGGAGAATGCGGAGAAGTTGTTGGATATGAAGATTCATCCTACGGTTATTACTAAGGGGTATAATTTGGCTGCGGAGAAGGCTCGTGAGTATTTGGATGAATTGAGTGTTGATGTGACTAGTGATCGGGAGGATATTTTGAGGCAGGTGGTTATGACGGCTATGACTGGGAAGGGGGCTGAGAGTGTTAAGGAGAAGTTTGCAGATATTGTTGTTGAGGCGGTTCGGCAAGTTGAGAGTGATGGGAGAGTTGATTTGGAGAATATTAAAATAAGTAAGAATAAGAGTAGTAGGGTTGAGAGTACGAAGTTGATTAAGGGAATTGTGATTGATAAGGAGAGGGCTAGTATTGATATGCCGGTTCGGGTTGATGGGGCTCGTATTCTTTTGTTTTCTGAGGCNTTGGANTTGAANAGTCCGGATGATNCGAAGATTTCGATTAATAATCCTGGGCAGTTNCAAGAGTTTATGGATAGNGANGAGAGGATGTTGAAGGAGATGGTTGGTCAGATTAAGAGTAGTGGNGCTAGTGTTGTTTTTTGTCAGAAGGGGATTGATGATGTTGTTCAGTATTATTTGGCGAAGGAAGGGATTTATGGGGTGAGGAGGGTTGCGAAGAGTGATATGGANAANTTGGCNNGNGCGACTGGAGGNANGATAATTAGNAATTTGAAGGAAGTTGGNGTGGATGATTTAGGGAAGGCTCAGATTGTTGAAGAGGCNAAGCAAGGAGATGAGAGGATGACTTATGTGCANGGTTGTGATAATCCTAAGGCTTTAACTATTTTGATTCATGGNGGGAGCGAGCATGTTATGGATGAGATGGAACGTGCAATTAAGGATGGATTGGGGGATGTTGCTTCGGTAATTAAGGATAAGAAGGTTGTGGCNGGTGCNGGGGCTATNGAGATGGAGCTTTCGAAAAGATTGAGAGGGTTTTCTAATTCGCTTCCTGGCCGTGAACAGTTGGCAGTTAGAGAATTTGCTGATGCGCTTGAGTTTGTGCCCCTTACTCTTGCCGAGAATGCAGGGCTTGATCCTATAGATATTTTGACTGAGTTGAAAGCTAGGCATGATCAGAATGATGTTTATGCTGGGATTAATATTTTTACTAATAAGGTTGAGAATGCTTTTGATCGAGGGATTATTGAGCCTGCTCGGATAAAGAGGCAGGCGATTTCAAGTTCGAGTGAAGTGGCGATTATGATTTTGAGAATTGATGATGTTTTGGCTTCTAAAGGTGGTGGTTCTGGAATGGGTGGTGGGATGGGGGGAATGCCTCCAGGGATGGGGATGGGTGGGATGGATTGATGAGAAAGAGTTTTGAAAGGAAATTAGAGGGTGTTAAAGAAGGAGCTTTTATATTATATTATCATAGTAATTGTGACATCCTCTGGGCCCTAAAGGGTGGCCCTTCGGGCCAGTCCTCCGCTTCGCTCCGGACCCCAGCTTCCTAACCTCTAGTCACTCCGTAATCCA
>NZDU01000021.1:0-14247 GCA_002688875.1 Candidatus Pacearchaeota archaeon
TCACCAACAAACCCCGAAGAAAACAAAGAATAATCCAATTTCTAATTTCTCAATAATTATTTAAACCTCATTAACATACTATTATCATGCCCAAAAAAAAACCCTTCAACTAAATCTAAAATCACAATCAAAAGGACCCCTAAATCAAAAAGACTTTCTAAAGCAAAAAAACAATCAACTCTAACTAAAGATATACTAGAAGTTGAACAATGGATCCATGAAAGAAAAAAATTCTTCAAAAAACTAATCTATATAATAATCGCAATCTCAATACTCCTATTACTAGCAAGATTTATCTAACCAACAACAAACATTTAAATACCCAATTCCTTACATTTCTACATGGCAAAGAAAGACGCTAAAGGTAAAAAAACAAGCAAAAACAAACCCTCTAGTAAGAAATACAAGATGTACAAAATAGACGGAGACAAAATAACTAGAGAAAAATCCTGCCCAAGATGCGGCCCAGGAGTTTTCCTATCAAAATCTCAAAAAAGAGAATACTGCGGACGTTGCCATTATACAGAATTTCTAAGCGAGAAGAAGGAAGAATAATTAATTATCTCTCCAAAAAATATTTACCAAATACCTCTAATATAAACTTATTTTCATCAAGTCCAACTTCATCTCCAAATAATAATCCAACAAGATTTCTCTCCTTAACTAGCCTATAAGCCTTATTATCTATTCTACTTAAATCACTCAAACTCTCAGCCCCAATATCATTAACATAAATTCCAATATCCTCATCATCAACCCAATCATCATCTTTCATATCAAAATGTTCTGCAACAACATATAATCCATAAGCTTTTCTCCTTAAATGAATCTTATCTCTTAAATCCATTCCTCTTAAAATTTCAAAAAGCTCATTCTCTGCTAATACTGAAACAAAATCAGGCTCTCCATAATTATTTTCAGCAAAATATGCAACCTCCTGACCATTATAAAAATATCTTCTAACTTTCTTATCTAATTTTAACTCCGCTCCTAAAGCTTCTTTTACAGCCTTCTTATCAGATTTTAATTCTTCATCTGCTTCTAAAGCTATTTTTAATATTCTATGAAAATATTCCCTCATTATCTATTCTCCAATTATCACAAACACAACTCCTTATTCCTAACTTCCCAAATCTTAGTAGGAATCTTCTTATCATCATACAAATTCCTATTCCTAAAACAAATATTTTGTGAACCTGAAACTATCCCTCCAATACCATAACCATGAAAAATATATCCTTGAGACTCATGACCTCCACTATATCTCATAAGATCATCATACCATTCACGAGCATTTTCAATTGATTTCCCATATAAAAATTTAAGATCCTTTCCCAAAAACTTCCCAACAATCTTTTTTCTACCCTCTTTTGAAGAATCACTTATAGGATCACTCCAATCCCTCTTATCAGGCTCATAACCTTTAGGATAACTCAACTTTGAATTAGCCCTTCCAGCAAGCAACATCTTAGTCAAACTCTCATTATCAATATCAAACATTTTAGACATATTAGAATCTGGAGCAGACACTTCAACAATATACTCAACACCATTATCACTCCTAACCCGATTATCTCTCCCAAAATTCCCAAAAACCACCCTATTATCTCCATGTCTATTTGCAATTAACAACAACCTACTATTTCCCTTTAGACCATAGTCTACACTAAGAAAAGCAGGTTCAGGAGAATCGCCCTCTCTTTTCTCCAAATAACTATAACTATCAAGCTTCAAAACAAAACCCTCCGCCTCCCCACAATAATCTAATAAATCATTATGTGTCTCCCTATCCTTTTTAATATCCTCGACAGCCTTTGTAATCCCCTCTAACCTCTGAATATCTTTATAACCTAACTCAAATCCTTGATTCCCAAATGACATAAATCTTTTAAATAGTTCTGCTTGACTTTCTTTATTTTTTCCCATCATCTTATGTTAGCTTCTATTTTTTCTATTTTCACCTGATCATATAAACAATGCTTTCAGAGGAAGCAAGTTTTGGATAATTAACTTTTTTAGAATCTTTCGAAATCATTCTTGAAACATTTTCTGCTAATCCTGCAGGTTCATCATAACATTTTAAAATCATTGAATCACCATTTATACCAGTATCAGGATGAGTACCACCGTTAAATTTTGGAATTTCATCAAACAATCTATAACTCGCTTCGTTTGAACAACATCTAACACATTCTGTAAGATATAAATTTCCATTACCTTTTGCTACTATTTCTTTACCCACATGTATAAGATCTAAAACATCATCAACTTCTAAACAATCACCAGCTTTAGGAAAATTCTCAAAAATTCTCAAACGTTTTTCCAATTCAGTCTTACCTTTTTCAGAACCAATACTTGAAATATTAAATTCAAGTGTCCCTTTAAGAAAATCTAGATTTGGAGACATATTATCTCCAAGTTCATTCATAAATAACTGTATACCATCTACAATCTTATTATATGCATCTTTAAGATCTCCCTTCAAATTCATAGAACTAAGTTCTTTAACTTCGGAACAATTTGTACTACTATCATATTTAGTATACATAGCTATTTGACAATATTCTTTCATTTTCACAAATCTTTACCACAAATCCAATATTAATATGTTCTCAATATAAAACATATTCTTAATAGTAAATCTTATAAACACCTATTCTTTAATCAAAGTATGAGAAGAAAAATAATCAAACAAGGTAATAATTCTTATACCATGACCTTACCAATTAGCTGGATAAAGGAAAACAGCCTTGAAGGAGGATCTGAAATAGACCTATTAGAAGAAGAAAACAAACTAATACTTGCCAGACCTAGAGATGCAAAACACCCAGAATCATCAATCTCTTTCGACCTAAACGGCTACAATGAAAGAACAATCTTAAACATAATAAATCAGAACTATAGAAAAGGATACGATAAATTTATACTAAAAACAGACAACAAAGATCAAAAACTAACTATTAAGAAGATAATAAAAGAGTCCATATTAGGGTTTGAAGTTACTGAGAATAACAAAGACCACATCATAATTCAAAACATCGCCGAACCATCTCCAGATAAGTTTGATGTAATCTTAAGAAAAACCTTCTTCATAATAAAAGACGACGGAGAAGAATTAATCAATAAACTAAAAAACAACAAAAAACCAAATCTAACCCAATTCCAGGAAAACAAAGATTTAATGGATAACTACACAAACTTCCTAAGAAGAATTACTATTAATGCCAAAATCGGAGGCTCCAGAAAATCATACTTAAACTATTATTTTATTTCAGAACTTTCCCATATACAGCACGCATATTTCTACTTAGTAAAATCAATCATCAATAACAAAACTGATGCAGGTTTCACAAACCTAGTAAATGAAACAAACAAACACTTCGACCTATTAGAAACAGCATATTATAAAAAAGATATAAATCTAGCACATGAAATAAGTTCCAACAAAACCAAACTACAAAAAGAAATTTTTAACTTACTAAATCAAAACAATAATAAGGAAGCAACATATCATCTTGGAGAAATAATAAGGCACACCCATCTTGCCAGCACCGTTCTATTTGGTATGATGAACTAATATTATTTAATCACATTAAATCTTTTTAGCAAACCTACACCGGCATTATAAATCTTATGAGAATACAATGCTCCAACTCCCCCAATCATGGTCCCATATACTGTCAAAGGATCACCATTAACCGCTTCAACTAACTCATTGGGATCACTAATCGCACAAACTCCCACCATAGCCGCAAGAGTTCCCATGTTAGCAATATGATTAACCATGGTGCCATTATTATCCCTATAGCTCCTCTCTGACAAAACCCTATCTTTCTCTATATTAGCCATAGGTAATTCACCAATATCTTTCTTAGTATGTTTCTGATTAACCATGTGAGCATACGCAATTGAAGCACCGCCATCATACTCAGCTCTATCAACTTTCCTAAATGTCTTACTACCTTTAACAAATAATTCAAACTCATCTTCAATACTATCATCTCCAGCCAAAGTTGCATATTCACTTAAGGCTCCCTTTGCTCTTTCAAGCAAATATCTAGAAGACTTAAACATATTTTCTTTAAACTCAGTTCTAACTCCATTATTAGCAGCCCTTGAATATCGGTTCATTAAACCTAAAGCAGTCTCAAAATCAGTCAATGCAAGCTGTTCATCAGTTATTCCCGGCAATATCTCTTCTTGCTTGCTTAGAAAACCTCCCCTTAACTCAGAATAATTAGCACATTTATCAAGATCACTTATCATTGCGAAATGAGTAAAATCTTGGTAAGGTATTCCCCTACTAGCACTATCCCAATCAATTACATGATCAAAATCTCCTGACATCACATTTCCCTGGTGGAAATCTGTATGAATAAGAGTCAATGGTGCACCATCAAATTCAGAATCTCTCAAAGACCTATATTTATCCCAAAAACTATTAGATCCTTTTCTAGATAGATTTTCTCCAAGATCCTCAGTAAATTTAAATTTCCTAGTTGAAGTATCTTTCTCTCCATCATAAATCTCAAACATGGTATCAAAAATCCTCCCTATAGGCAAACCATCAAATATCTCATCATAAGAATCTCTTCTTGCATCTTCACCATTTATAACATGCTCTAAGGAATTCCCTTCAACAAAATCAAAAACTACTGGCTCTTGAAATCTAGACGTACTAATAAATGGTTTAACCACATATGGACTTACTGAAATAGTTTTTGGAACAAAATCATAAGTTCTACTCAATTTATCACTTATTTCTCCACCTCTCCTAGTTTTATTATCACTGCCTGCCTTCATTATCGCAGACGCTTCACTCCCATCCCCATAAAAGAATTCTATTTTAGTAAAATATCCTCCACCCAATATAGAGGTTCCACTAGGCTCAAGTAAACTTGTCCTAGCATGATCCAATTTTCCCTTAATACCCTTATCATCAGCAACTACGTTCCCCATCAAACTAAAATAAGTAGGAGGATAAACTTGTTCTATAGCAGACCTACTAGAAAATACTTTTTCAAGCCCATACTTTATACCTGCCCTAGCCCCGTCCATAGCAATAAATACTGGAACCGCAGATAATTTTGAAAGACTCTCCAACCCATCTCCATTAGCCAATGATCCCATGGTATTTAAACCACTTAAGAAGATTCCAGAAGAACTACAGAAATAAGGTTTAGTAGTAAAATCAGCAATCTTATTCACAACACCCATAAAACCCCTAAGTAAAATACTATCAGGTTCAGCACCAGCTAATTCATCCCTAGATTCTCTAAATCCAGTTAACGGTTCATGCACAGGCTCCCTGCCATTTTTATTCATTTTATCTTTATCCATTTCACTCTCATCCATTTCATTTCTATCTATTTCAATATAACAATGTTATCACTATTCAAAATATTCCTATTTTTACCTACAAATGACCACTTTTAAATCTTTCTAATTGTTACTACTAATTAGTTATTATAATAAATATTATAGAAAAAAGGCGAAAAGAAAGAAGAATAACCTACCCCTTAAACCCCTGACTCTTCGCCCACTTAAGCAACTTAACCCAAACATCTACGATTCAAAAGAAGACCTAGATAAAATAAAACAAATCCAATCAACAAGCAAAGCAAGAAAAGAAGCAAAAAAAGCCGAAGCNGAACCNGAATCAGCAAAGGAAGAAACTTCAACTGAAGAANCANCAACTGAAACAAAAGAAGAAGCTCCAACCGAGGAAACACCATCAGAAGAAAAACCAGAAGAACCTACTACAGAAAATAAAGAAGATACATCAAACACCAAAATAGAATCACCTTCCGAAGAATCAAAAGAACCAACTACAGAATCACCAACAAACCCCGAAGAAAACAAAGAATAATCCAATTTCTAATTTCTCAATAATTATTTAAACCTCATTAACATACTATTATCATGCCCAAAAAAANNCCTTCAACTAAATCTAAAATCACAATCAAAAGNACCCCNAAATCAANAAGACTTTCNAAAGCAGAANAAACAATCAACTCTAACTAAAGATATACTAGAAGTTGAACAATGGATCCACGAAAGAAAAAAATTCTTCAAAAAACTAATCTATATAATAATCGCAATATCGATACTCCTATTACTGGCAAGATTCATCTAACCAACAACAAACATTTAAATACCCAACTCCTTACATTTCTACATGGCAAAGAATGACTCTAAAGGTAAAAAAACAAGCAAAAACAAACCTTCAAGTAAGAAATACAAGATGTACAAAATAGACGGAGACAAAATAACTAGAGAAAAATCCTGCCCAAGATGTGGCCCAGGAGTTTTCCTTTCAAAATCTCAAAAAAGAGAATACTGCGGACGTTGCCATTATACAGAATTTTTGAGTGAGAAGAAGGAAGAATAATTATCTACCTCACAAAATAAGAAGTTATCTCTCTCAGATTATAATCCTCAGCCAAGCCATCTTCAGGGTCTATAGCTTCATCTAGGGAATAAATTACAATCCCTCCTCTCCAATTTCTCTTTGTGCTTGTATCTACAGAAAATCCTCTAACATTCTCTATCCGATTAGACTCATAGTTATTCAAGGCAACAGATCCTATTTGTTTCATCTTAACTCCTCCAACACCTTATAAGATTTAATTAAACGAACATCCACAAAAGAAGGAATAATCGATTCCGAATTAAAAGTATACACTAAGCACCTAAAATCTTCTCCATTCTTAACTAATTTTGACAATCCTGCCACATAAAATTTTTGATCTTTTCTCTCGCTATTAAACTTAATTTCTGCTAATTCATAAGGAGAAACAAATGTTGGAACAGTCTCTTCCAAAACCCCTTCAAGATGCGCCATCGATTCCAATAATCCAACCATCTTACAATAAAAGAGTCTCAAGAACAGATTGACCTAATTCAATTGTCTTCTTGGCTCCCTCCTTCTTCGGATTTATTTCAACTAAATCACAACCACTAAGTTTATTAGATTCTGCTATTTGCTCAAGCAAAGGAAATACCTCTCCTCTTGTCAAACCCCATTCTCCACTTATCCCTGTAGCAGGTGCAACTTTATTTGTAAATTGATCTATATCTCCAGTATAATATACATGAGAGGCCTTATCTAAATAAGATTGTAGATAATCTTTAGATTCTCCTCTAGCAATCATCTCCTTAGAAATGTGGCCTATATTATTATCTTTAATAAATGCTGATTCTATATCCTCATCCCAATAAGGCTCATTTTCTAAATCTCCTATATATAGCCATGATGAATTTGGAAGGCCCTCAACTAATTTATTTATACAATCTATATCAAAACCATAATATGGTCGCATCCACATTCCTTGGAAATTTCCTGAAGGTGTTTCAGAATTAAGACAGGCATCCATGTGCGAATCACCTTGAATTACTAAGGGAGATCCACCTATTTCTTTTATTTTTTTTAACCATGCATTAATAGCTGGAAAACTAACTGAGTGGTCTCCTCCAATTGTAACTGCAATTTCATTTGGTTTTAAACTGCCACATATCAATTCAGTGAATTCTTGAGATTCCTTCGCTATCGTTGGAAAATAATCTCCTTCAGATACATTTGAAGGGTTAGAGAAAGGATATGCATTTAGAGTAACACTCATTCCAGGCTTAGTTAATCTATCATACAAACCTCCCACAATAGAGTTATACGCCCCCTCAACTCCCTCATTAGACTCATGAGTACCGTTTGGATTATTTCTTGTTCCAAGTCTTGAAACTGCCCCATAAAAATGCGGTATTTTTTTATTTTTTTCTCTTAATATTAACGTTTCTACCATTTTACTCAAGCTACCAAAGCTACCTCCATTTTATTTTCAAGATTTACAGGTCCTTTCTCAACATAATATTCATCAGCATCTCCATCTTTCTTATAACCCATCTTACCCAAACCATTACCTTCAAATTTAAGCAATACAGGTTCTGCCAACTCCTCACTAATATCATCTCCAAAATATTCTTTCAAATGATTCATTCCAATCTCACCTTGCCAACTATCAGCAAACATCTTTGCATGTTCAATATCAGGAGTAAAACTAACACTATCATAATCAGGGCCTAATTTCCCCCCATTATCAAGCATAGCATAAGCTAGAAAAGCCTTACATGTTCCGTGATACAATATTTTTGGTATTTTCATTTTTCTCTATTCAACATTTATTCATTATATGTTACTACTATACAATTATTATATTATATAATACTTAGTGGTAACACTACTTACCATAAAACTTAAATATCCACCAATCCTAATAAAAACATGGAACTCAAACACCTCAAAGAAATTGGACTTACAGAATCACAAATAACAATTTACGAGGCAATTTTAGACTTAGGCACCTGCACATTTATCAAAATACAAGAAAGAACAGGCATAGAAAGAAGAAACATATATGATATCTTAAACAAACTAATCAGCAAAGGACTAGTCATATTCTCTATCGACAAAGAAAAAAAGACCTATCATTGTACACATCCAAACAAAATCAAAGAAGTAATAGAATCAAAAAAAAGCAATTTGGAATCCTTAGAAGAACAAATCCCTGATATTCTTAATCTATTTAACAATACTAAACAAACTACAAAAATTGAAGTATTTAGAGGAGAAGAATCGATAAGGGCGCTAATCGACGAAACACTAGAATATGACTCAACTTACTGGTTAGGTGGGAGTAGCAATATTGAAAGTACCAATCTAAAATTCTGGTTCACTCAATGGATGAAAACAAGATCAGAAAATAAAAGAAACATGTATGATCTAAACAACGTAGCAACATTCCTTGAAGATTACCCCCCCTCTAATACTGAAAAAAATCTAAAAAATTTATACAACTATGCCTCATTACCCTCTAATATGAGACTTTTCAACACTATATTAATCTTCGGCAACAAAGTTGCTCAAATCTCATGGGAAAAACAACCATTCGCATTAGTGATAGATTCTAAAGAAACAAAAGAAAGTTATCTAAGAATCTTTAATCACTTCTGGGATGAATTCAGATCATTAAAATCAAAACCAAAAACCCAAACAGAAAACCCAATAAAAATAGGAATAATCCATTCTCTTACTGGAACAATGGCAATTAGCGAAGTATCTTTAGTCGACACATTACTTATGGCAATAGAACAAATAAATGACAAAGGAGGTTTACTTGGAAGAAGAATACAACCCATAATCACAGACGGAAAATCAAATGGAAAAATATTTGCCAAAGAAGTCGAAAGACTTATAGTTGAAGAAGGAGTCTGCTCCATTTTTGGAGGATGGACCTCGGAAAGTCGTAAAACAATGAAACCCCTATTAGAAAAATATAATCATCTTCTCTGGTACCCGCTTGAATACGAAGGATTAGAGGAATCTGACAACATAATCTACCTCGGACCTACTCCAAATCAACAAGTAATCCCCGCAATAAAATGGGCAAAAAAAGAAATAGGTAACAAATTCTTTCTAGTCGGATCAGATTATGTCTTCCCAAGAAGCACAAACGAGATAATCAAAAATGAAGTAAAAAATACAAACATTAATATTATAGGGGAAGAATATAGGCAGTTAGGAGATGCAAATTTCAAAGATATTGTAAAATTAATAAAATCAAAGAACCCTGACGTAATTATTAATACAATAAATGGAGATAGTAATATTGCCTTTTTTAACGAATTAAAAAAACAAGGAATTTCCTCTAAAGATATACCTACAATTTCAATGAGCTTAGGAGAAGACGAGATTAGACACATAGACATATCTCAAATGACCGGAAACTACTCAGCATGGAGCTACTTCCAATCCTTAAAAAATAATGAAAACCAAAAATTCATAAGATCCTTCAAAAAAAGATACGGAATCCATAGAGTTATCTCAGATCCAATGGAAAAATCTTTTATTGCAATAAGACTATTTACAGAAGCAGTAAAAAAAGCAGGAATTGACGAAGTCTCAGCAATTAAGAAAGCTATAAAGGGAATAAATTTAAACTCTCCAGAAGGAAACATAAAAATAGACTCAAAAACCCAAAACACAATCCAAGTACCAAGAATAGGCAAAATAACAGATAATGGCCAATTCAAAATCGTTTGGGAATCAAACAAACCAATAAAACCAGAACCCTATCCAAAAAGCAAGACAAAAAAGCAATGGGATCAATTCCTATTAAAACTATACAAAGAATGGGACAATCACTGGGCAAAACAAAGTGAAGAACAAACTACCCCTTAAACCCCTGACTCTTCGCCCACTTAAGCAACCTAACCCAAACATCTTTTCCCTTCTCATACTCCCTAGTTTCCTTCTCATGCNTCTNCATNTTCTTCTTCCACTTATCATTACTCCTCTCATAATCTTTCATACTCTTCTCCCAAGCCCTCACATCATCTTTATACTTCTTCTCATAATGTTGATAATTACTAACCAATTCATTAATAATCATATCAAAAGTTTTAGTCTTATCAGCTATCCCCAATGACAATATTCTATCCTTAGTTTCCTTCGAAACTTTAATCGTTGTTTCCATAGTATACTTAGTATACCCAGTATATATAAACCTTNCTATTCTAGAGNATACATAAAAATAATTANCTACCTCATCAAAACNTATTTAACAATNAAAACACTATTCATTANATGTTNCGAACNTTNAGATCTGANAAATANNAAAAGAAATTNAGAAAACTNAANAATTTTGATAAAACAAGAGTAGAAAACTTTGAANAATCACTAAAACAAGAACCATTCANNGGAAAACAATTAATCTANCCATTTTTCAGAGAAAAGAAATTCAATGGAAAAAGATTACTCTATTTNGTATTTAATGNTCATAATGCNGTTTTTCTAGTAACAATAACCAATAAAAAANTACAACAAAATGANATNNANAANATNAAATCNAANTTTAANANATANAAAGAAGNAATNATNANAANANTAAANNANNNCTAAATTTCACTAAACCTTCCTTCAGCAATATCCTTCAAACCTTCAGTAACATCATCAACTATATCTATATCCATTTCATCCTCATTAACTCGTCTTTCAAATTCCTTCAATCTTTCAAATTCTTCCCTCGAAATCATAACCATATCTTCCATACAATATCCAGAACATACACACTTATAAAATTTGCTATTAAAATATAATACCCCTCTCTTTCTCAAATTAATTCACAGTGCCCAATTCTAGATGGGATTACGAAATTAACCACAATTAACCAATCAATAATCAGTTAATTTTGAAACCCTAGAAGAGCAGTTAACCACAAAAATCTGTAACCACTTACTCTTCTGGGGAAAAAGAGGTGATAGTATATACAGCAATAAATACTATATAAACCTTTCGGTATGTTGTAACTAGAGAATGACAATACAGTAACATATATGTTGCAATTACTATAAAACAACACATATTTACCACCCAAACCAGATAATAACCATAAAAAAACTACCTGTAACCTGGACGAAAACCTATACCTTTAGTTTGTAAGGGCTGAACATTCTCCAGAATACTCTCTAATTTATCAATAAATTCAGTATCGGGTTTCTCGCCTATTTGATGAGTATACTGATTTGGTCCTGTTCTCTCCACATAAAGAACCATTAATTCGGCTGGTCTAGCAGAACCACGTGTTGTAATATGCTCGCCTGTAGCTTGTGTAGAATCAGTAGCCATAATGACCCTTCTCTCTTCACTCATTGGTTGAACTAAATGATCTTGCATATAATGCTTCCACATAGAAGGAACATTAATTGTTTTACCTAAATCAGCAAGATGAACATACCATTCCTGACTTCCAGTTTCATTACATCCTTTATCTTCATTAAATCTACATTTTGCATATCCCATGATACGAGACACTAATAAACACTATATAAAAATATCGGTTCTCCTATTTTCCTTTACTTTCCTATTACACTCGCCAACAACAACCATTAAAAACTTTACTACCCTAATATCAAAATAAAATGGGGTTCGAAGAATTACTACCAGACACTGAAGAAACCAGAAACGCAGACATAGCAATAACTCAAGAAACAACCATAACTACAGAAAAAATCACCCAAAACCACGTCTATGACATTGTAACCAGCAAAAAAGCCGACTGGCAATCAATAATCTACGAACTAATNAACTCCGAACAATTAGACCCCTGGGACATNGACATCACAATTCTAACCGCCAAATACTTCGAAAAAATCCTAGAACTCGAAGACCAACCCGACTTCTANTCAACAAGCAAAGTAATCCTTGCCGCATCATTATTACTNAAAATCAAATCNGACTTCTTACTNAACAAACACATAAAATCNATNGANGAAATCCTTTTCGGNAAAACNGAAACAACCAGCAAGCCTTTAGAAAGAATAGAAATAGATGAATCNNANCTNCCAATNNTAATCCCNAAAACCCCAATGCCCCGTTTAAGAAAAGTAACNCTCCCCGAATTNATGGAAGCNNTAAACAAAGCCATCAACACNGANTCAAGAAGAATCAAACGTGAAGTCCAAATCAAACGAGCCAAAAAACTCTCAAGTTTCTCAATCCCAAAATTCAAACAAATAGACCTAAAAGACCGTATTAAAGAATTCTACGCCAGAATCCTAACAAAACTAAAAAACCAACCCNCCAACAAACAACAAGCAATAACNAAAACAACNTTCGCAGAACTAACCAAANACAACAAAGACCAAAAACTATCCACATTCCTCCCGCTACTACATCTTTCAAACACCCGAAAACTCTGGCTCGAACAACCAATCCACTTAGAAGACATCCACATCTACCTCTACAAATACTTCGAAGACAACCGAAACGATTTCATGAAAGAACTCGAAGAAGACATAGAACACATGAAAGAAGAACTAGAAAATAATCAAGATCAAGGAGAAAACCTAGACAAAAGGAAATCAGGCCTAGAAATAGCCAGAGAAAAACAAAAGGAAAAGAAACAACTCCAAGCAGAAACCAAACGCGAGCTAGAAGCCGAACTCGGAATAGTAACCAAACTAGCCGAAGAAATAGCAGACATAGAACATGAAAAAAAGATTGAAGATGTTACGGGGTTTAGTGATGAGTGAGCAAATCAAACATTAATTGGAGGTTCCTTCAAATAATCAAAATAGGTATGCCACTTAACACGGTTCTTACCATTCTCATCAATAAATAAAGGCTGAGGTAACTCCGTTAGTTTTGGCCTATTCCCTATATCGACATAAGCCAAAGGCCACTCAACCAATTTCACATAAGGCATACCATAATTTTCTTGGTGTTCCTTCCAACTAGAGGCATGTAAATTCTCAGCATGAATAATAAAATCAACAGGAGCAAAAGGAAGCTCTACTCCATCATAATTAAAGATATTAGAACCAGATCTCAAATCTAAAGGCAATACAGGAAACCTGGTAGTCAAAAAATAACTATCACCATGAAAATAAGTTTCAAATGGATCCTCACTAGGACCAACAGGATTCCCAGTAAATTTCTGAATAGACTCACCTAACTTATCGACCAAATCACTCGTTTTACCCCTTCGCTTACAAAATGAATCAAGATTCAAAGCTATCCAAGAATGTCTATCTGCATCATAATCATATTTAACTCCATTATGCTCAATCCCATGAAACATAAATTGACCCATCATATCAGAAGAATTTGCATCAGAAACTGGCCTCAATAAAGAAGATTCTCCATCTTTCTCACTCAAAACCTCAAATTTATAAGGTTCTACAACAACTCCTTCATTAATCAAAGTCTCTGGATCCATTAAAAATACCTTATCATATTCTATAACACTTCTAAAATCCAGTCCCACCAATACAAGATCAACATCACTATATTCATTCCCCTCCACAGAGCTACCAACTGCATACAAACCACAATTTTTAAAATGATCCTTATAATTTCCTTCAGAAAATTTTCTAACAGAATCAACACAATTTTTAACAAATACACCTTGCTCCTGAGGAAATTTTTTCAACCACTCAAACCCTTCAGATGACCAAATTCCTCGTGCATTTGCATCACTAAATATAATTTCATCCATCCAAGAAACTTATCAAAACACTATTTAAAGATTTATCTTTTCACAAACCGATCCTCCCAATCCCTAAAACCCCTTTCATCAAACCTCACCTCAACCTTATTTTTTCTAGCAGCACGCAACCCATTAACCAAATAATAAACCCCCATCAAAAACCCCACCACAATCCCACTAAGATGCGCAATCGACCCAACATTNG
>NZDU01000021.1:14252-20102 GCA_002688875.1 Candidatus Pacearchaeota archaeon
CCAAACGCCCCATANANCCGNANCACATCNGCCCCAATCCATAANAACGAAGCTATAAACATAGGAACNATAAATCCAAANGCCCAAACCATCATCATCGGCCTAATTATAGTCAACGCCCCAAGAACCCCATAAATCGCCCCACTCGCCCCCAAACTACTATCATAAAAATTAACCGCAACAACATTAGCCAAAATCCCACTAACAAAAAACACCATCAAAAACCNNCGACTNCCAATAAGCCTCTCCANACTAAAACCAAAAAAAAGAAGTGCAAACATATTAAACATTAAATGACTCAAAGANCCATGNAAAAATATCGAACTCACAAACCTCCAAACCTCCCCATTACTAGCCCGATCATTCAACACAAAAANATCAGTAAACCCCGGAATCCCAGGAAGGTTCTGCAAAACAAACATCCCAACACANANNCCAACCAACCACAAAAAATAATATTTTATCTTCTCCATTTTACTTACCTAATNTAGAAATATCATCTTTAATACTTTTAATATCTTCCCCTACTCCATGAANATCNTCCCTTACTCGACCNAACTCTTCTCCAACCCTATCAAACCCATGTTTCATATCAANTTTTATCTCTCCAATCTCTCGATTCATTCTCATCATATATCCAGTAATCAAGAAAAACCCAGAAACAATCCCTATATATATTTGCACATCAGTAGCCGAATGCCCAAATACCCTAGTCAAAATCATCCCCACAAGAACAGCCATAACTATCCAAAACAAAACCTCAAGCCAACCAAATCCCTCGTCTTTCATNTTATATCCCATAGATTATAGTATAAACCCACAATCCCAAAACAAAAGCCAAAGCAATATAATACAACAACCATCTTATACTTATCTTTTTCATAATCAATTTAAGAACCCCACATTTAAAAATCCTCTTTATTTAATAATTCATAATGACATTCAAAATAACCCGCAAGGACAAACACACAAACGCAAGAATAGCCATCCTAAAAACAAAATCCGGAAATATCGAAACCCCCTTCTTCATGCCCATCTCAACCAAAGCCACCCCTAAATTCCTAAACAGTAAACACCTAGAACAACTAAATGCAAAAGCAACAATCTCCAACGCCCTAATCCTCTCCCTAAGACCCGGAACCAAACTAATCAAAAAACTAGGAGGAATAAAACATTTTATGAATTTCAAAGGAATCAACTTCACCGACTCCGGAGGTTTCCAAATGTACTCCCCATCTATTTACATAAAATCAAACCTAAAAGGCGTAAACTTCCGAAACCCAATCAGCGGAGAAAAAATCTTCATGACCCCAGAACAAAACATGAAAATACAACTAGACATAGACAGCGATGTAGCCATGACCTTAGACGAAATGCCAATGTACGAACATTCAAAAGAACAAATCAAACTAGCAGTAAATAAAACCAGCAACTGGGCAACTAGATGTAAAAACGAACATGACAAACTACAAAAAAACCTACCTAAATCCAAAAGACAACTTCTCTTCGGAATAACCCAGGGAGGCAAGTACAAAGACCTAAGAACAATCTCAATCAAAAACCACATAAATCTAAACTTCGACGGCCACTCAATCGGAGGCTTCGGCCTAGGCGAAACCAAACAAGAAGAACAAAATATCATAAAACTCCACAAAACCCTATTACCAGAAAACAAACCCCTATACCTAATGGGAATCGGAGACCCATTAGAAATCCTAGAAGCAATAGCCCTAGGCTGTGACTGCTTCGACTCAAGACTCCCAACCCAAAACGCCAGACGCGGAACCCTATTCACAAGCAATGGAAAACTAAAACTCCTAAACAAAAAACACAAATTCAGCAAACTACCAATAGACAAAAACTGCAACTGCTTCGTCTGCAAAACCTACACAAGATCATACATACGTTTTCTATTAAAAGAACAAGAACCAACTGGAAAAGCCCTAGCTTCATATCACAACCTCTACTACTTACAACAAATTATCAAAGAAGCAAAGATAGCGATAAAAAATAATAAGTTGAAACAGTTGATTAAGAGATTAAGAAAAGTTTATGAATAACTAATTCTTACAATAATTATGAACAGAAAAATGAATATTTACTATGATGCAGAATCTGACTATTTAGAGATACGTTTTGGAGAAGTAACGGAAAGCCATTACGAGAAAATCGCAGCAGATATTTTTGCAAGAGTTGACAAGAAAACAAGAGAAATTGTTGGATATGCCATATATAATTTAAAGAAAAATAAATCTCTTAAGAAATTACAGATAGATATCCCGAATATAGTTTTTAATTCAATAGACACACATATACAATCGCTTTCCAAAGATTGGAATAGCGAAGAAGATGAAAAAACTTTCTCACATCTTCATTAAATCCTCACCCAAACCTTTTTAAACATCCTCACCAAATTCATAACATGGTTAACGGAATAGAACGACCGCTAGACGTGTTAAACAATTCTAAGGGGAAAGAAGTCCTCGTACAATTGAAAAACAATCGTCAAATGGTCGGCACTCTTCTTGCGTTCGACATACACATCAACACAGTGTTAGACAACGCAAGAGAAATTGTTGACGGAGAAAGTAAACGAAGCTTCGGCTTAACCTTCTTAAGAGGCGACACCGTAATTTTCATCTCCCCCGCCAGCATCGCAAAAGAATAGTAATAAATAATAACCAAGATTGAGCCTTTTCCTATTTAGATTGGCACNGATCTTGTTCTGATATATCAGAAGTACTGGTAAGTCTTTTTAAAAATAAATCCCCAAAACAATCAACCCCAAACCCCAATAACAATAAACCAACTACCTTAACAACCTTAAAAACAATCAAACTTCAATCATGATAAAGTAACCACTTTTTCAATCCAGAAATCCCTAAACCTCAACACTCATCAAATCCCTAGCAATCCTAACATTCTTAAAAATCTTCTTAGCNTCNNNAAGCAACTTCTTCTCCTTATACTCAAACCTCTGCGANATATGCGTCAACACCAATTCCTTAACATTACNNTTCTTAGCAATCTCCGCAGCCATACTCGTAGTCAAATGATNATACTNCCCAGCNANTNTAGCNTCANCATNNGAATAAGTCGATTCCATAACAGCAAGATCAGAATCCTTAGCCAACTTNAAAGCCCCANCACANTTCCCAGTATCAAAAATAAAACTAATCTTCTTCCCCTTCTGCGAATAAACCAAACCCTTACTCTTAATCTTCNTCCCATCAATCACAACATCCTTCCCCGANCGCAACTTCCCCAACTTAACCTCATCTTCNTTACCCATAGAAAGCCCCTTCAAAGCCTTCTTCAATTTAACCTTATCAAGCCTATTCTTATCTTTCTCNACAAACGCATACCCATNAGCTGGAATCCCATGATCCAACCNCTCTGCNNTAAGACTAAAATCATCATTCTCAAAAAACTTCCCATCAACTTCCTTAACCTCAANCTTAATCTTCAGAACCTGAACAAAAATCCCNATAATCTCACNAATAAACTTCTTAGTNCCNTTCGGACCATANATATAAAGAGTCTTATTATACTTACTCAAAGCNANAGTCTGAATCAACCCCGGAATNCCAAGNACATGATCCCCATGCCAATGCGTAATCAACAACCGAGTAACCTTCCCNGGATTTATCNTAGCCTTCCTAAACTGCCTCTGCGTCCCCTCCCCACAATCCACCAAAATATTCTCATTCTTATAACTCAACAAAACAGCACTATGATTCCGACTCGCAGTAGGAATAGCCTGCCCAGTACCCAAAAAATCCACTCTTACCATACAAACAACTAGTAAATTTACTTTAAATAACTTATCAACAATCAACCAAACCAACCCAAACAAATATTTATAAGCTCCACTCACTACTTATCTAAAAATGGATGATAAGATATTAAAACGAATTGGATTAACACTAATCTTCCTAGGAATATTCGGATTCTTGTTTATTAATGCAAACACAATAGGACATGTAATATCTGGTTCCAACGTAGATGACACAGAACTCGATGAAATCCTAGAAATCCCAGACATAGAAGAGATAATCACAAGAATAGCAGATAAAAAAACAATCTCATTAGAAATCAAAAATAACGGAGAAGGAGAACTAACCAATTGTCAAGTACTAACTAACAGTCATTGGATCTCATCCTCTCAAACTCAGACAGTTCCAAGCAAAGAGGGAACAAACTTCCAATTAGAAATAACCATTCCCGAAGGAACAATCCCTCAAAGCTACCCCTCAGAAATCGAAGTAATATGCGACCAACTCTCCAAATCCAAAGAGTTCCAGATAACCGTAATGGAAAATCTAGAAATAATCAAAATAAAAAACCTAAAGCAAGTAAGAGAAGGAGTAAAAGTAAAATATGTCTTCAATAATAAAGACTTTGTCGGAAATAAAATCGATGTAGAATTATGGATCTTAAACCCTGATGAAATCGAGGTCACAAGAACCATAGACATATTTTCAATCAATCAAGAAAACCTAATAGAAAGAGAAATCCTGCTAAAACTTCCAGACAATCCAATCGGCGTACATCAAGTATACGTAGCACTCCCCAATAATTTAGACAATTCAATAAAAAGATCAATCATCTTAGGAAAAACAACCACCACAGGCGATGCCGTTTTCAACATCTCAAAAGGAAAAGGACTAGGCTACCTCTTATTCATAATATTCATTGGAATAGGTATTTTCTTCATTTTCAAGAGCCATAGAAAAAACGTCCAAACCAATAAAACCAACCCCGGCTCCGGACTCATAACCACTAAAAGATAATCCCAATGGACCTCAAAGAAATCACTAGTAGATAATTTTATAAAGGAAATTACCGACTTCAAGAGGTAAGCCCTTGTAGCTCAATCGGATAGAGTGCTTCCCTTCTAAGGAAGAAGTTGCAGGTTCGAGTCCTGTCAGGGGCATTTTTTATTAAACATCTTCATTTTCAAAAAGCTTTTATATTTCTAACACCTAACTAGAACATGAACTATCACCAAAATTATCGAAGAGACCTTAATCAAGAATGGGACAATTTCCTCACTTCTATTTTTGGACCACCACCAGAAAATTCTGCTATCAAAGATGAACAAGATTTAAGAGACCTTGATGAGAGGTTAAGATCAACTATTGAACCAAAAGCCATAAAATGGAATAAAGTCAGAGCAGAATCCCAAGTCGAAGCAAGATTTCATTATCTAGATTAATCTATCAACAACTAACTTTTTAAACACCATCTTCTTATCAAATCTACGCAGGGATCGCATAATGGTATTGCGCCGGACTGCAGATCCGGTTTGCCCGGGTTCGATTCCCGGTCCCTGCTTGTTATTATTGTCTAGTGGTTACAAATAGTAAGGTTTATATAGTTGTTTTGACCTAATATAATATAAATAAGGTATAAACAATGACTCAAACATTAAACTCCATAAGTGAGAGACTAGGTTCTTATGCTGAACTTGGAATAAAAACTCTCGCCGAATTAATTGAAGAAGATATATTGATAGATGGATCTTCAACACCTGGAGATTTTTGTGAGGGATATTTTGACCCCGAATTTGACGATATTGAAGAACTAAGAAATATTAGAGGGTATTTAATTTCAAAAGACAACATAAATGAAACACTCTATGGTAGAAATGGTTTTTTTAGTGTTGCTTTAGAAAAACAAGGCGAAGCTATTAACAGAGCAGATAATCTCCCAATACCCGAATTAGAAAAAAGATTAAAGAATTCCGCATTATTGCTAGTTAGACCAGATAAATTAAATATCAATCAAAGAAGTGATAATGGCTATGATGAAGATCTAGCATTGCATAGTATTGCGCCCGAAGATATA
>NZDU01000022.1 GCA_002688875.1 Candidatus Pacearchaeota archaeon
AACCTAAAACTCATATCAGAAAATAAATGGCTGGAGTTGATTAAAATGGCAAACTAAATTTTTTTGAGGTTTTGCCAACCTCTTAGGTAACAATACACGCATATAAGAAGATTTAAATACCCTTAGAATCTAGAGAATTTACTGCAAGTTCCTGAAAACATAAGAGTTTTCAGGCTCTACAATTTCAAAAGTGAGATTGAATTGTAGATATAGCGTTGAGCAGAAGTTATTACTTCTGTTTGGTGTTGAAGATTATTGTGGATGAAGATAGAATGGTAAGTAAAACACAATTGGCGAAAAGGATAAGGAAGAAGATGAATCCTGAGATAGTTGAGACTATTGAGTTGGCTAAGAGTGAGGGGCATATGGAATTGGCTAAACGGTTATCGGGGCCTCGGAGTAATTATACGAATGTTAATTTGGATGAGTTGGGTAAAGTTGAGGGTGATAAGGTGTTGGTTGTTGGGAAGGTGTTGGGGAGTGGTGAAGTGGATAAGAAGATTGGAGTTGCTGCGCTTGGGTTTTCGGAGCAGGCTAGGGAAAAACTTGAAAAGGCTGGATGTGATCTTAAAACTGTTAGGGAAGCGCTTGAGAAAAATAAAAAACTGGAGGGAGTTAAGATAATCTAAATTAAAATGGCAGATAAGGAAATAAAGAAGAAAAGTAAAGTGGAAAAGAAAGATGAAAATAATGAAGGTAAGAAAATGAATAAGGTAGATAAGAAGATGAAAAAAATTATAATTGATGCTGAGGGTGCGGTGTTTGGGAGGGTTTGTAGTTTTGTGGCTAAGAAGGCTTTGGAGGGTAATGAGATGGTTATTGTTAATTCGGAGAAGGTGGTGATTACGGGGAATAAAAAGGATATAGTTGGGAAGTATGATACATTGAGGAAGAAAGGGGGGCATTCACAGAAGGGTCCTAAGTATTCTAATGTTGCTTATATGATGTTGAAGAAAGGTATTAGGGGGATGTTGCCGGATCATAGGAAGGGTATTGGGAAACAGGCACTTAATAGAGTTAGATGCCATAATGGTGTGCCAAAAGAATTTGAAGAGGAAAAGGTTTTAAAGATAAGTGCTCCTAAGAAAATTAAATCCATGACTCTTAAAGAGTTGAGTGGGAAAATATAAGAGAAGAAAATGGAAAAGGAAAAGTTGACTATAAGTGGGAAGAGAAAGACTGCGATAGCGAAGGCTACGATTAGTAAAGGTGATGGACAGATTACGATTAATAAGATTCCTTATGGTAATTTAGATATTTTTAAGAAGTTGAGTATTGGGGAGCCAGTTGAGATTGCTAAGAAAGTATTGGGTAAATTTGAGTTTGATATAAGGGTTAATGCTAAGGGTGGAGGGAGCGAGAGTCAGATTGAAGCTAGTAGATTGGCTATTGCTCGTGCGTTAGTTGAGTTTACTAAGAATGAGGAATTGAAGAAAGCATTTGCGAGTTATGATAAAAATTTGTTGGTTGCAGATACTAGAAGGAAGGAAGCTTATAAGCCTGGAGATAGTAAGGCTAGGAAGAAGAGACAGAAGTCGTTTAGGTAGTTAGAGTTTGGATTTAATTTTAGTTAGATGTTCTATTGGTTCATTAGTAAGATTTATTAATAAAAGATATTTGTTATGATAAAGATGGTGTTGAATGAAATAATTAGTTATTTTCAAGGGATTATAGATAGTATTCCTCCTGATCAGAAGTTGTTTGTTAGTTTGGTGGTTTATACGTTGCTTATTTTTATGTATGCTTTGTTTATTTGGAAGTTTTATCGGTTTTTGGCTAGCCGGGAGATTATTCAACTTAATTTAAAGCAGTATAATTATTCTGGGCATCCGGGGATTGAGAAGATTTTTGCAGTGGTGCTTTATACATTGGAGTATTTGATTGTCTTGCCGTTTTTGGTTGTGTTTTGGTTTGCAATACTTTCGATATTTCTTTTAGTGTTGTCTGAATCACAGAATACTCAACAGATTCTTTTGGTTTCAGCGGCGATAATTGCATCTACGAGATTGACGGCGTATGTTAGTGAGGACTTATCGAAGGATTTGGCGAAGATATTACCCTTTACAGTTTTGGCAGCGTTTATTTTAAGTGCGGAGTTTTTTGATACGAGTAGTGTTTTGACTAAAATCTCACACGTTCCAGGACTATTGGGAGAGATAGCAATATTTCTTGTTTTTATTTTTATAATAGAATTTATTCTTAGAGCGTTGTTTTCTTTTGTTGAGTTGATTAGGTCAGGTAGTGAAGATGATGTTGAGGGTTAGTGAGATTATATAGTAGAGTTATGTAGATCGTTGAGTTTATTGGTCTAACTGGGTTAATTTATTGGTTAAATTCGAAGTTTACAACTCTTACATCTGGAGAGAGTAAATATAATCTGTCCTCCTTAGATCTTAGGCCTCTATAAACTTTCTGGAGGAGTTCTCTTTTTGATTTGTCCATATAGAAACTCATGAAATCTTGGGGGTTTGTTTTTTTTAGAATTTTCCAGAAAATTGAGGAGATATTTGGGTAGGGGAAACGGGAGATGACTATACTGTTACAGATATCTCCGGGGAAATCTATTCCACGGCTGCATTTTGTAGTAAATAATATGTTTGTTTTTTTGTTTTTGAAATCATCTATTCTTTTTCCTAAGGGATCGTTGTTTTGTTGGGTTCTTAGTTCTATTTGGGAAGGGAGGTCTAGGTTAAGTTTTTCTTTTTCAAATTGAGTTGGAAGGTCTGCGAAACTGGTTAGATGGATTAGGGTGGGTTTTTTTGCGGAGATTATCGTTTTGGAGAATGTTTTTAGGTAACCTTCCCTAGTGATTTTTCCTGATTGGAAGTTGGAGTATTTACAGTCGAGTTCGTAGCCGTGTTTGCATTTGATTAGTTCTCCCTGAGGTTTAGTTTCTGCGTCGATGATTTTGAATTTTTCTAATCCATAAATTCTGCTTAAGACTTCTTGAGAATGAATAGTTCCGGACATTAAAACTAAAGTTTTGTTTTTATTAATTAATTCCTGGAATCTTTTTTCTAGGTTTGTGGTTACAATGTTTAAAGTGACCTCGTTTTCTTTTTTTTCTATTGTGAAAAAAGATTCATTTAGGAAATCATAGAATATTTTTGCGACCTCGTTTAAATGAAAGATGTAACTAGACTCCTCAGTTTCTACTTCATTTAGGAAATCTGAATTTGAGATTGTAGTTAGAATGAGTTCTTCGATTAATGAGCCAGATAATGGGAAGATTTCTGAATCATTTGTGTTGCTTTTTGAGGATCCATAATTATTTCTTATTTGCTCGGTTATTTCGATTAATTTTTTTATTATTTTTTCTGCATCTTCAGTTTCTGAGAAAATCATGTTTAGAGAGTAAAGCAAACGATTTAGATTTATTTTTTCTATGTTTGCGAAACTGTCGAGGAACTCGTCGCATTCGTCTATTATTTCTATTTCTGTTTCTGGTTTTCTATTCATTAAAGATTCTAGTTTGTATTTTAGACTGTTGAATATTATTACATCTGAATTTGTGTAAGAAATATATTGATCGTAGAAAGGACAGCCGGGTTTTCTTTGATGTATTGTGAAATTTTGGAAGTTTAGTCCCTTGTAAGAGATTTTTGTTGAGTTTCTAAAATTGATTTCTAGTTCTTCGGGTAAGATTGGAGAGTAGTAATCGCAAACGGGGGCTATTGACATTCTTTTTACATTGTTTATAGAATGGAAATCTCGTATTTTTACTAATGGGTTTTTGTTTAAATAAAACTTGATTTGTGAAGTGTTTTTTTCTTTGATTTCGATTTTGCAAGGTAATAAGTGGTTGTCGCATGAATCGTCTTTGTCATTGTTGTAATTTTTATTTGGGATTGCAGATTTGTTTGGTGCGAATATGTCTGAGAGTTTTGAGTTTTTTTCTTTATAAGAAGGTTGTGTTGTTGGAAGTTTTTCTTCTTTTAGATAATTGCAAGGAAAATTGTTTCTTCCTAGAATTGAATTAATTTTTAGTTTGTTTTCATTTTTTTTGTCCAAGATATGGAGCTTATCTGTGTAATCTTTTATGTATTGTTCCTGAAGGGACTTTATTGGGACTACTATTGAAGTTTTTCCTAGTTGTCTCGCTATGTTTAGTGCTATTGCAGATTTGCCGGTTCCACACATTCCCTTGATAAAAATTACCTTGTAACCTTCTTTGATTGCATCTAGGGTTTCTTTTACTATGTCTTCCTGGGTTTTTCCATTTGAGAAAATTAAGGGGTTAAGTTTTTGTTCTTTTGAGTAGAGGGACCACATTTTGTTTAATTGTTATATTTTGTTGGTTAATGTTTATTAGTTAATCTTTAATTTTTGGATAATTTTATTAATCAGGATAATTTGGATTTTCTTTTATGAAATGGCAATTGGATCTGTATTCGCACCAGTTGCATAGTATGCTGGGATCTGGAGTGAATTCTTTTGTTGCTTCGACTCTGTCTATGAGGGAGATTATATCTCTTCTTAGTTTTTCTAAATCTTCTAAAGTTCTTCTGGAGGTTTTTTCTTCGTTTGAGTCTAGAAAGTGCCATATTAGATGGACATCATTGACTTCTGCGTAATATTCTTTTATTGCTAAAGAATATAGGGCTAGTTGTCGGTCTTGATCTAAGTCATATTGACTTTTGACTGCTCCAGTTTTATAGTCGTGAATTTCGAAAATGTTGGTTTCTTTGTGATGTACTAATCTGTCTATGTATCCTATGATATTGTAGTTTCCTTTTTCAGTTAAACTAAATACAATTTTTTTTTCAGTTTCTACAGTATTGTCTTTAAATGGGGCGTGTTTTAGGAAATAATTTATTAAGAATCTTATTCCCTTGTTGAAATAATATTCTGCGTTGAATTCTTTTTTGACTATTTTTATTTCTGAATTGAAATCTTTGGTCCAAGATTCTAGATAATATTTTATTACGTCGTCTAGTTCAAAATCTTTTACCTTGGAGTTGTTATAAACCCATTCAAGAGTGTCGTGTACTTTTTTTCCTAGAAACGCCTCTATTGAGTTCTGATAATCTGGAGGGATTTTGTCGATATATCTAAACTTGTATTTTAAGCTACATTGTTCGAACGTAGATAATCTTGAATGTGAGTAAGTTGCCATCTTTTGTAATAGATTTTAATTTGAAAGGGTTATATAGATTTCTATTCTAAATCTGGATAATCTTCATAATCTTTTTCTAATATTTCAATTGTTAATCTTTCCAGATCGTTTAGGTGAAGTTTTCTTGACCTATGAGGCCAATTGTGATTATTCCCATTTAGATGTAATCCAGTTATGCAATAACCTATTGTATCTGCCTTCCTTACTGCTACTACTGTTTTATCTGCGCCTCTTTTTGATCTTGAGGGTAGATTTAAATCTGCTTGTTTGAGATATAGATTTATTAAGAAACCTGCTTGTTTTGAATTTGTAGAACCATCTAATTCATCGGTTACTACCTTTACGGAATTTGGATTTAAATTATAGTTTAATAAGAATTTTAAGGTTATTATAGATATTGCTCTTGCTTTCAGTATTGCCATAGGCTCAGTTTGTTGTAATTTTCTTGAAATAAATGTGTAGTAAAAATCAGGATATTTTGAAAGGTATTCTCTTGCCCTATTCTGGGTATTTTTTAGATTACTTTTTGGTCCAAAGGCCCATCCTTTTCCTTCATATCTTGAAGAACCGTAGTTTGCTTTAAATGGATCTTTCATTAAATATCCTGTAACAATTATTGATGAGGGATGATTTGGATTTTTTGAGATGATGCTTGTTCCATTGTTTGTTTCATCTATTCCAATGATCCAAGGTCTTGATTTGTGTTGATTATTCTTTTTTATCTTATTGGCCATAGTTCAAATTAAATTATTAAGTTTATAAAGATTTAAATATAAAAAGATATATATTANTTAAAAGATGGTGAGTTTGGTTGCGCTTAGATATGTGGTAGGATTTAGTCTTAAGATTTTTGGGATAGTTTGGGCTTTGGGGGATAAGTTGATATGTCAGTATTTGTGTGGAGAGCAATGTAATTATCTTGTTGGGAATTCTTGTTCGTTGATTTTGTTATTTGTAGGGATAATATTTATTGTTGTAGGTTATGCTATTGTAGTTATGAAAGATCATAAAAAGGAGAGATTGGGTAAGAAAATTAAGAGAAATTTAAAGTTGATTAAAAAATGATTGCGAAAAAAATAGGCTTGGTTTTTGTTTTGTTTGGGTTGTTTGAAGTTTTTTATAGTAAGCGTTTATGTGGGCTTTTGTGTGATACATGCGGGATAGTTAATTTACAGCCTTGTTTTTTGCTTTATATTTTTGTTGGGATAATATTTTTGGTTGTTGGGAGTAGTTTGGTTTTGAGTAAGGAGTTTGTTTGAGATTAGTTGAGATTGTAAGTGTTTTGTTATAAGTTATCTAAAGGGTTTCGGATTTTTTTCAGCTCTTCTGTTGAGACATGGGTGTAAATCATTGTCGTGCTGATATTGCTATGCCCAAGCAATTCCTGTATTTTTCTTATGTCGACTCCTGAATCTAGTAAGTGGGTTGCGAACGAGTGTCTTAAAGTGTGGGGATGGACGTCTTTGTTTAGATTGGCGCGTTGAGTTGCTTTTTGGACTATTTTTTGGATGTTTCTTGTTGTTAAGGGTTTGTTTTGTGAAAACAAACATTGCCAATCTTTGTTTTTATTTATAAATTTTTCTAGTTTTTTTGAGAGTTTTTGGGAGAGAATGAACATTCTGTCTTTGCCCCCTTTTCCTTCTCTAACCCATCCTGTGTTTTCGATTAGATCTAAGTCGTTTGGTTTTAGGTTAACGATTTCTGAGACTCTTAATCCTGAAGAGTAGAGAAATTCTAGGATAAGTCTGCTTTTCTTTGTGGTGGTTCCTTCGAAGAGTTGTTGGATTTCTTGTTTTGATAAAACTATTGGAAGTTTTTTTTGGTTTTTTGGGCGTTTGACTCTTGATGTTGGATCTTTGTCTAAGATGTTAGTATATGCGAATCTAATTGCTGAAAGGAATAGTATGTTCGATGAAGAGGATTTATTATACATTTGATCTACTATGAAGTTTTTGATGTCGTCTTCGTTGATTTCGTCGGGTTGTTTCTTGGAATGGATTAAAAGACGTTTGTTGAAGTCTAAGTAGTTTCTTAACGTGTAGGGAGAGAGTTTTAAGATTTTGATTTCTGTTTCTAATTTTTTGAGGAATTCTTGTGGGTTCATCTTCTTTCTAGTTAATTGTGCGAACTTGTTTAAATAGTTATTGAGAGTTAGACATAAATGGTCACTACTCACTAGAGTTGCGAAATGATTAAAAAGAATGATAGATTTTTAGTTGTAGGTTCTTAAAAAAGGTGATGAAAATGCGTGCGGAAGAATATTTGAAGGAGAATATAAGAAAGAATCCTAGGGACCCAATGAATTATTATTATCTTGGGAAGGAGATTATGAATCGTAGGCTTCGGGATATTGAGAGTCTTGAGGTTATTGAGAGGTTGCTTAAGCAGTCGATTAAACTTGGGCCTCATTTGTGGGCGCCGAAGATTATGTTGGGAGAGTTGTTGTATAAGATGGGGAGGGTTAAGGAAGCTGAGCCTTATTTTAAGGAAACTTTGGAAACGCAGATTCCAGATAATTCTACAGTTAAAGAATATTTGACGAAGTGCTTAGCAAAGGGTTCGAGTCCTGAGGGAGGATTTCATCAAACTTCTAAAAGGGATTCATTGTATTTGTTTGAGAATAATGTTCGTGAGACGATTAGGAATTTACTTGAAGATAGTTATGGTTCGGTTTGGTGGAGGCAAGGAGTTCCTCAGAAGGTTAGAGCGAAGTGTGCTTCTCGTCGGGAAGAGGGGTTGGATGAAGAGAAGGAAGTAGATTTGTTGTTGTTTGCAGATTTTTATGATTATAGAATTATAATTGAAAGTAATAAGCCTATTTTTTCAGATTATTTTGATACTAAGGAATGGTGTAGTAAATTGCAAGAGATGGAACCTATCCGAAATGCTATTGCACATAATAGGCCGTTGACTAATGCTCCGGTTAGAGTTAGGGATTATCATTTTAGTTTTCAGAAGATAATNGAGAAGGTTAANGGNGAGGCGAAGGTATGAGGGGTTTGTTACTGCTTTTTATGATTTTAATTGTTGTGGGTAGTTTATTTTATTTGGTTGGTTATTTTAATAATGGGGTTAGTGGGAGTGTTGTTTTTGGTTCTGGCTCAGATAAGTTTGTTGAAGGATTTGTTGGTAAGGTGATTGATGGAGATACGGTTATTGTTAATGGGGAAAGTGTTAGATTGTTGGGGATTGATACTGATGAGAAAGGATATGATTGTTTTAATGAGGCTAAAACTCGGATGGAAGAGTTGGTTTTGAATAAAGATGTTAGGATGGAGAAGGATAGGAGAGATAAGGATCAGTATGAAAGATATTTGAGGTATATTTTTGTTATGGAAGATGATAGAGAAGTGAATGTTAATTTGGTGATGGTTGAAGAAGGGTTGGCTATTGCAAGGTTTTATGAGGATAAGAAATACAATAGTGAGATTTTGGATGGGGAGAAGAAGGCTAGATTGGGGAAGAAGGGGTGTAAATGGAAAGGACTGTGATCTTTTAATTAACTAGTTTTGTTATGAGAAAACCTATAATTACTCCAAGGGCCATGGCGTATAGGCTTGTTTGAAATCCTACGATTGCAGCTGCTAGAATGAGAATTACAAAAATAATGTATCTCCAAGTTTTTTTGGTGGTTTGAGAAAACTCTCTAGTGGTTGGTTTTGTTTTAGGGTTTTTCTTAAGTGATTTTTTCTTTTTCGCCATCTTTTTAATTGGAAAAGAATAAATAGCATATAAATGTTGTGTTTTGGTGGAATGGGATATGATAATTGGAGTTTGATCAAATGGCAGATATAAACCCCTATGAAAATAGTTTAATAGATAAATCTAGAAATGGATTTTATTATAGTCTTTCTGATCTTATGTCTCTTCCATTTGCTATTGCAGGAGGTTTTAAGGGGTATGAATATGTGCAACAACATATTAGTGAAAGGTATGGGGAGATCATAGGGATTGAGGAGATTGTGAGAAGTGGATCTATTAATGCTATGGGAATTGTTGTTGGAGGGATTGTGGGGTTGGGAGTTTATGGGATGATAAGGCAAGTGGTTGGGGAGAGGGTTAATTGTTTAAAAAAAATAAGTTAACCACTACTTTTATTTAATTTTAGATAATTAGGCATTACAATACTAATGCAGAAAGTTTTAAGTGATGATAAGAAGTTGTTTTATTGATTTTGAGATAGTTAATTATATAAATGGGAGGCCTATCTCATATCGATGAGAAGATATGAATTTGTTGAGAAAGGTCTTGAAAATCTATCTAAGGGTGTCGAAACGACCAATGCTAGAGAAATCTTGGAGTGGAGCCTTGGAGAGATTTACGATATGAATGCAGGAATTTTTGGAATATCCAAAAGGAGAGCTATAAAAATTTATAATATTTATCTTAGTGGAATTCTTGTGGGTAGAACTGAAGAGAGATTAACTGGGGTGCAGACTCATAAAGATTCAATGAATGATTTGTTGAATCTCAAAAGTCGTCTATATAGCTAATTCTTACCGAGTTCNGATAATGTATCTTGTGCGAAGTTTATACGTGTGGAATTGTTAAATCTCAGAAAAGTGTAAAAATGAATGATTTTTGGATTAATTTAGATTGGGATTTCTTGATAAATTAGAGATAGGGTAGTAATTATTGAGAATATTAATATGGTTAATTTTGTTGATTTTTCTTTCACTAAGAAATAAAAAATAGTATTTGTCATTATGAATGATAGAGTATATACCTATAGAAGAGAGACATTAGAAATGATTCCCAAAAAGTAAAAAATATATATGAAAAGATCGTTGATATGAAGAAAGCTATTATTGATGATAAAAATACTAGTCCAATTCCCTTAATTAAGTTGGGGGTAGATAATCCTCCAATGAGAGTTCCAGGAATTACAATAAGAAGACAAGGAACCATCACTATAAAAATAATTGTTATTAATATGTCTCCTTGATTTGGATTGAATGTCAGAGACAAAATGAAAAAAATAGAATCACTGTTATAATGAGTATAGCAAATATCAAACTTATCTTAAAGGCTTTTAGAAATCTTTCTTTATTTATAACTCGACAAATATATTTTCATTTAAATAGGTATCTGATATAAAAAAATAGAGAAAATAAGATAAAAAATAACAAATTATTTCATTGTACAGCACATTTTACAAGGCTTTACTCTTTTGATTAAATATAGTGCAGCTATTACAACTATTATCCATTTACCCCATGTTGAAGTAAGCCAATCTGGAACTAAGGCTATAACTAATAGTACAAGAGGTAGTACCCAACTGACAGAATGACAAGTTTTACATTCATGGCAGACTCCACCTTTTGAGCTCTTGTTTTTTGCTTCTTTGTTTTTCGCGTCTTTTTTCATTTTTACCTCCTTTTTTGATTTATTGTACTTAATAGATTTGTGAAGGTTTTGGGATTAATAAAGGTTGTTATTGAAAATATATTTTAGAGTTTGTAATTGGATTTTGAGCTGGAGGATATTTTTAGAGATGATTAAAAGTTTTTGTTGGGTTATTAATTGGGTTTTTGGGATTTGATTGGTGATGTTGGATAATATGGGTTTGGAAGAGATAGAAGTATTATTTGAAAAACTGTCTAAAAATTGGATAAATTGTTTTTTTTGTTGAATTAAGCTAAAATTAACTAATATTTTGAATCTTTTTTTGATATTTATGTAGTGTAACTCTTAGTTGATTTTTGATTAATATATATTATTAGAGAGGGTGGTTGAAATATCTTGATTTTTTGGAAAGATAGTAGGTTTTAGTCAATATTTTCTAGTTATAATTGGTTGTTTAAACATCTGAATATTATTATTTAAAGCTGTTTTTTTGGTTTATTTGATAGTTTTTTGAGTATATTTTGGTTTAGAGATATTATCTTGTGTTTAAGAGAGTAGGATGTAAATATTTTTATCGACGGTAAAACTAAATGTTGTCGATGCTGATAGAAAGATTTAAATAAAGGAGCATATTTTAATATATATGTTTGGATTTTTTGGTAAAAAGGTTGAGAAAGATGAATTTAATGAATTTAGATATGCTGTTCAAACAGGGTTTGGAAAAGCTAAACAGGATATAGAGAGTGTTTCTAAATGGATTAAACACTTGGACAGTGTTGATTCAGGACTGAAGGAGGAGGTTATGGAGTTAAATGGAGAGTTAGCGACGGTGAAAAGTGAACTTGTAGATATAAAAAATATGCTTTCCATAGTTGGAAACAAACAGGTGTTCAAACAGTCAGGAACAGTGTTTAGTAAACAGACAGCTGTTGATAGTGTTTTAAACACTGTTGAAACGGGTGTTCAAACATCATTTTTAGAAAATTTAACAACAAATGAGAGAGCTATAATATTTGTTTTGTTGAATTCTGATATGAAGTTGAGTTATGAAGATCTTGCATCTATGATGGGAAAAAGGAAGTCAACTATTAGAGGTCAGGTGAATAGTATAAAGCAGAAAAGTGAAGGTTTGATTCAAGAAGTGGTGAGTGAGAATAATAAGAAGAGAGTATATATCCCGGAGCGTGCGAAGGAGATATTGTTAAAAACAAGAAAAGTGAGAGAGAAAGGTAGGAAAAGACAAGAATAGGGGAATTATTGGAGAAGGAAGAGTTTTGTGTGTAAAATAAGAGAATTTGAGGAAAATGAGAGTTTTACGTGTAAAAAGAGGTGTTTTTTAGGTAAAGTGAGTATTTTATGTGTAAAATAGATGTGAAAAAGAGGAAAAGTGAGAGTTAGAGAGAGTAAAAAATGTATGAAAAGGGTAAATAATAGTGGAAAAGTGAGTTAATTACAAGAGAAACAGCTAGAATATGTAAAAGNGAGTGAGATTCATTGATAAAATAAGGGAGATGTGAGAATTGAGAGAATAAAGGAGAGAATTAGGGTAAAATAGAGAGTTTAAGTCTAAGGCTCTGGAATGGTTAAATATGGTTATTTCAGAGTCTTAAAGCGGGTGTATTAATGGGGTTTTGGCCTAATTACAGTATAAAGAGGGTTAAATTCGTTATACCGAAGTTAGAGTAATTTATACTAAGTGTGGGGAGATTGTTGGAGGGTATTGGTCCTTAAATGACTAGAATTAGCTATTTAGAGCTCTCTAAGCCTTATAATTGTGGGTAGAGATGCTATTTTCTTTAAATCTGAAGATATGGAGAGAGTTATTTTCTTGTTATTTATTTTGTTTTTATGGATAGGGATGCCTTTATTTATCATTCTTTGTATGTAGTCTCTTATTGAGCTTTGACTTAGTTTGAGTTTATTTGATAATATTTTGTAGTCAATCTCATCTTGGTTTTGTTCTTCTAGTTGATAGATGGTTGTGAAAACTGTCATTTCTTGAGGTGTGAGATGTTTGATTTTTAGCCTTATTTCCTTTTTAATGCTGTCTAAAGAGTTAAGGATCTCAGAGGCTTCTTGGATATTAGAATCCATTGTTTCTTGGTTTTTTTGATAAATTTTGTTGTTTTTAGGGTAAATATCTGTCTGATTGTCTGTCTGTCTGATTGTCTGTCTGTCTGTCGAAGCCCCTTCATTTCCTATGGAGATGTTAAAATTTGGTGGTTTTGACCCCTCTACTTCCTGTGGAACTGTCGTATTATCTGTCGAAGTTACGGAATATGTCTTATTTATCTGTCTGTCTGTCTGANTGTCTGTCTGTCTAAGATTTAGGGTATTTTGTTCTAAATTTGATGTATTTTCTAATAAATTAAGTTGATTTTCTTGTTTTATTTGAGTTTTTCCTACTATGGTTAATAGGTCTTTTAGTTCATCTATTGATAGTTTAATCTGGGAGATTTCGTTGTTTAGAAAATTTATGTCATTTCTAACATTTGTAAATGCTTCTTTTATTGGGTCTTCTGGAAGGTCCATTATAATTTTAATGTGTTTTTTTATTTAAGTATTTAGATGAATCAAAAGAAGTGAATAAAAATCCTATCGTTCGCTTTGTAGCAAATTATGAGATATTTTTAAGCTCCAACTGGTTGCGCCCACCACTGTTGGAGCAATAATTATTGTTTTTGGTGATAAACTTCGTAGACTTTGTTTACTAATTTCCATTTGATTCTTCTTGAGAAAATATCTCCTTTTTGGTTCTTTTTGATTGGAATAACCAATCCTTTGTCTTTCAACTCAAATAGGAGTTTTTTTATGAATTCTTCGTCTCTGGCGATTTCTCTAGCTATCGTTGCCGTGAATGGGTAGTTGGGAAATGAATGGTATAGGAAAGATAGGATCTGTTCAGTTATTTTATCTTTTTTTTCTTGGCTGATTCTCATAGATTTATAAGGAATGAAATATTTTTAAAGTTGTTTATCTTGAGTAGTTAGTTTTTTAAAGAGCTGTTATATTGTAAACTTGCGTTCTTGGAGTAAACTGGATGAAATGAAATCGAAAATGGAATTGGCGCATAAGTATCCTGATGCTGTGTTGAGGGAAGAGAAAGAGTTAATTGGGATTTTGGATCCTTTGGTTAGGGAGTGGTTTTTTGGGAGATTTAGGGGTTTTTCGGATAGTCAGTTGTATGGGGTTATGAATGTGCATGAGAGGAAGAACATTTTGATAAGTGCTAGTACTGGAAGTGGGAAGACTCTGACTAGTTTTTTGAGTATTTTGAATTATCTTGTTGTGTTGGCTAGGAAAGAGGAGTTGGAGGAGAAAGTTTATGCTGTTTATTCTAGTCCGCTTAAGGCGTTGAATAATGATATTTTTGTGAATTTGATTCGACCGTTGGAGGAGATTAATGAGTTGGCTAAGAAGAAAGGTGTTGAGTTGCAGGAGATTAGGGTGGGGCTTCGAACTGGAGATACGACTGCTAGTGAGAAAGCTAAGATGTTAAGAAAACCTCCTCATGTTTTTATTACGACTCCTGAGAGTATGGCTATAACTCTTACTACAAAGAAGTTTATTGAGTTGTTTTATTGTGTGGAGTTTGTGATTATTGATGAGATACATTCTCTTGGAAATAAGAGGGGGGTTTATCTGAGTATAAGTTTGGAGAGGCTTGAAGAGTTGAGTAAGATAACGCCGGTTAGGATTGGTTTGAGTGCGACTATTGCTCCGTTGGAAGAAGTGGCAGGGTTTTTGGTTGGTAAGGATAGAGATTGTTTGATTGCTAGAGTTAAAAGTAAAAAGAAAAATGATATTAAAGTTATGAGTGGGGTTGATGATTTGATAGGAAGTAGTAGTGAGAAGATTCATAATTCGTTGTATGGGTTGATAGATAAATTAGTTGGAGAGCATAATACGACTATTATTTTTTCTAATACTAGGGCTGCGACTGAGAGAGTGGTAAGTAATTTGATAGATATGTTTCCAGAGAATTATATTGGAAAGGTTGAGGCGCATCATTCGTCGTTGAGTAAGGAGCATCGGTTTATGGTTGAGGATAGATTGAGGAAAGGGGAGTTGAAGGTGGTTGTTACTAGTTCGAGTCTTGAGTTGGGTATTGATATTGGGAATGTGGATTTGGTTATTTTGCTTGGGAGTCCAAAGAGTAGTGCTCGTGTTTTGCAGAGAATTGGGAGGGCGGGACATAATATAGGAGATGTTAGTAAGGGAAGGTTTGTGGTTTTAGATAGGGATGATTTGATTGAATGTAGTATTTTGGCTAAGGAAAGTATTGAGAATAAGATTGATAAGATACATATTCCTAGGAATTGTTTGGATGTTTTGAGTCAGCAGATTTATGGGATGGCGATTCAGAAAATTTGGGATATAGATGAGATGTTTAGTTTGATTAAGAGAAGTTATTGTTATTCGGAGTTGAGTAGGGATGATTTTATGAGTGTTATTAGTTATTTGAGTGGAGAGTATGCGTTGGAACATAGGAATGTTTATGCGAAGATATGGTATGATAAGGAGACTCGGCAGATTGGGAAGAGGGGGAAGTTGGCTCGTGTGATTTATTTGACTAATATTGGAACGATTCCTGATGAGAGTTTTGCGACGGTTGTTATTGCGAGTGGGGAGATGAAGGATCATAGAGTAGGGCAAGTAGATGAAGGGTTTTTGGAGAAGATGAAGCCAGGGGATGTGTTTGTCTTAGGTGGTAAGAAATATCAATTTATGTATACTAGGGGAATGAAGGTTTATGTTAAGGCAGGGATTAAGAGGAATCCTACGATTCCTAGTTGGTTTTCTGAGCAGTTGCCATTGAGTTTTGATTCTGCTTTGGAGTTGGGTAAGTTTCGAGGGTTGGTTAATGGGATGTTTGAGAAGAAGGTGAAAAAAGGTTCAACATCTAAAGATGTTGAAGGTGACAAAGCTCGGATTGTTGAATTTATCATGAGTCATTGTTATGTTGGGAAGAGTGTTGCTCAGAGTATTTATGGTTATTTTAATGAGCAGTATAAGTATGCTAAGATTCCGCATGAGAAAAAGATTTTGATTGAGTTTTATAAGGGGGAGAAGAATTATGTGATTTTTCATAGTTTGTATGGAAGGCGAGTTAATGATGTGTTGTCGCGGGCTTTAGGGTATTTGATGGGGCAGAAAGTTGGGAGAGATATTGAGATGGGGATAAATGATAATGGGTTTTATTTTGCTGGGGAGAAGTTGCCGATTGATGAGGCTTTGAAGGTTTTGAACTCTCGGAATTTGAGAGAAGCTATTGAGGAGGCTATTTCGAAGACCGAGATACTTAAAAGAAGGTTTAGGCATTGTGCGGCTCGGAGTTTGATGATACTTAGGAATTATAAGGGAAGGAGTAAGAGTGTTGGGAAGCAACAGATGAGTTCGTTTTTTTTGTTGAGCGCGTTGAATAAAATTAGTAAGGATTTTCCGATTTTGAAGGAGGCGAGGAGGGAGGTTTTGGAAGATTTGATGGATGTTGATAATGCTACTAAAGTGTTGGAGGCTATTGAGAAAGGATTTGTTAAATTTGAGAAGATTGAGACTAAACTTCCTAGTCCATTTGCGTTTAATCTGGTGTTGCAGGGTTATACTGATATTATGAAGATGGAAGATAAGATAGAGTTTATGAAGAGGATGCATAGGGAGATACTTAAGGAGATAGGGGAGTAAGATGGTTAAATTGCATGGAATAGATTTGAGAGATAAGACTAAAGAAATGATTTATCCAGGACTTTATGAAACGCCTGAAGGGTGGAAAAATATTTATTTAGAAAATGGATTATTATATTATGGATATTTTGATAAGAAAAGGTTAATTACACATAATGGAGGGAGGGAAACTGTTAGGGCAGGTTCTTTGAGTCGAGTGATTGTTGATTCACCTTTATTAAATACTAATGCAGAGAATATGTTAAGGAGTTGGGCATATATATTTGGAAGAAATAGATAATGAAAACTAACATCAAATTCCTAGATGATTGTTTATTAATAGAAGATATTCTAGTAATTGGAGATTTACATATTGGATATGATAGTCAATTTCATGGGAGGGCTGTGTTTCCTAATGTGCAGATTGGGGGTATTATTGAGAAGTTGAATAAAGTTTTTGAGTATTTGAATGATGGGAAGATTAAGGTTAAGAAGGTTGTTTTGTTGGGAGATATTAAACATGATTTTGGAGGGATAAGTGATATTGAGTGGAGAGATACTATTAGGTTTTTGGATTATCTTAATGAGAAAGTTAAGGAGGTTGTTGTGATAAAGGGGAATCATGATATGGTGTTGGGTCCTATTTTAGAGAAGAGAAAGATAAAGTTGAGGGATTATTTTAAGGTTAAATTAAAAAATGGGCAGAGAGTTTGGTTTATGCATGGGGATAAGATGTTTAAACAGTGTTTAGATGATTCGACAGACAGACAGATAAATAGACAGATAGTAGGTAAAAGGATTAGTAAGATTTTGAAGAGTAAAATTGGTAGGGTAAATGGTGGGAAAAGTGTTAAGAAAGAGGATATGGGGAAAGATATTTTTGTGTTTGGGCATTTGCATCCTGCGATTGTTTTGAATGATGAGTATAAGAGTGAGAAATATAAGTGTTTTCTCGAGGGTGAATGGAAGGGTAGGAGGGTTTTTGTTTTGCCGAGTTTTAGTTCGGCTAGTTTGGGGTTTGATTTGAGTGAAGTGGATAGGTTGAATGATGATGAAAGGGTTAGTAGGGGTGGGAGGAAGATTAAGGGGAAGTTTTTTGTTATTGATGGGAAGGATCTTAAGAAATTTGAGGTGGTTGTTTATAATAATAAAGAAAATAGGGAGTATAGGTTTAGGAAATTGGGGGATTTGATATGATAGATTGGTTAAAAAGATAAATTTTTAAGTTAAATTGAATTAATATAATAAATTAATTATTTTTCTGGTTGTTTGAATGAGATTTTAGGTAATGGGACATGAAGAGGTAAGCCGAGTTCATCTTCTAGGTAGAGTGCTTTGATGTTGCATTTGTTCATTATGAAGTTGAATAAAGGGACTCTTGCATCTTCTGGGAGTTTTTTGTTTTTCCAACTGTCTAGTAATTCTTTGAGTTCGTTATTTTCGGGAAGAATTAATACATTTCCATTAAATTCTAATTTTGCGCTTTTGTCTGAATAGCTAACAGAGAGATTGAATTTTATTTTGATGATTTCTTCTTTAGTGATTGGGATGTCTTCTTTGATGACGTCTTTGATGTCTATGTTTTGATTTACTTGAAGGTTTTGTTTTAGATTTTCAGATCTTTCTGCTAATATTTTTGTTAAATTGAAGCCTATTATTCTCATTTTACCTTATTTTTGTTTAATAGTTAGAGAGAGTATATTGGGTTTTTAAAGATTGTTGTGGGTTGATAGATGATANNTTGAGAAGTTTAAGTTGATAGTTATTTCAAAGTGGGATGTTTGTTTAGGATGCATACTTTGCAGGGTTTGTAAGAATGTTGGTTGAAGTATTTTTCTGAAGGTTTTCCTATTTTGTATTTCTTTTTCATTAATCTGGCTAAACGGCAGGTGTTTGTGTGGTATGTTCCGGATTTTATTGAAGCGTAGAATTTGAATTTTTTTGAGGGTTTTGTTTTTTTTATTTGGTTGGTTGAGTTTGTTTGTTTTGTTTTAGGGTTTGTTATGTATATTCTTTTTTCGGTTTCGTAGGGGATTTGGTGGTAGACTGTTTTTATATGTTCTTTTGGTGGGAGGATTTTTATTATTGGTTGTTGGATTTCAGTGATCTTGTGAGGTTCTAATAGGAAGAATAGGATTGTTGCGTAGATGATGATAATGATTAGGAAAAAGATTAGGACTTGGGTGAGGGTCATTTCTACNAAATTTATTGTGAATGTGAAGATTATGATTATGAAGAGTCCGATTAATAATGAGATAAATAAGTGGTTTTGGTTCCAGACTCTTTTTTCAGTTATGATTGGTTTTAGATATTCCACGTCTTTTTTCATATGGTGAGAGTAGTGAAGAGTTTATTTAAAGGTTTTGAGGAGGATAAAAATTTTAAGGAGAATTTGCTAATTGTTCTAAAGGTATTGCTAATATTTTGTGACCATCTATTTCTAATTTGCTAACTGATATTGCTTCAGAAATTTTTCTAATATGGAGGGATCTTGCTTTTTGTAAAATTTTAAAACGTAAATCATTATTGAATTGATTTTTGGCTTCTTTTTGATTTTTTGCTGGAATGTAACATACTCTTGGATAATGACCATCTTGATTAAAAAAATTCAGGCTTGGGCCAATTAAATTATATCTTATAACAAATGGATAAATCTCATCTTCCATTTTACATCAAATCTTCTTCAGAGACTACTACAAAATCTCCGATTGCGATGATAGAATTGTATGGGATGAGGACTTCTCCTTGTTGGGAACTTTCTAGATTGAGGTTGTGGCAGTAAGGAGAGGATTCTTTGAGGACGACATGGATTAGTTCTCCAGTTCTGGTTTCGAAAGTTATGTCCTTGACTATACCTAATTTTTTACCTTCTTTAGTAACTATTGCTTTAGTTAAAATTTCCTTATGTGGTTTTTTGTCCATCTTTTTTGTTTCCTTAATATTATTTATTAGTTTTTAATAATATTATTGTTATTTCTTTATTATAAATGATGTTTGTTCTTTATAAATTTATTTGTGATTGGGTTGTTTTGATTGATTAAATATTGGTATTTGTTTTTATAATGATTGATTTATTGAGTATTTTATTAATTGTTTGTGATTGTTTGATTTTATTTATAATATGATTTATATTTGTTTGATTTTTGGTATTTGTTTGATTTTTTTATATTATGATTTATATTTGTTATTTTGTGTTTGTATTCATTTGTAGTGGTTAAATATCTAGTAGTTGGTAAAAATGTATCTTATTTAGAAGTTATTTGTGTTGACTCCCTCACCCTATGGTTTCTTCTGGAAATGTTTAAATAGTGATTGTTGGTTTTTTCTTTTTTAATTTTTATTTATAAACTTTATTATATTATATTATATATATTAAAGTATATAATATAAAATATAAGAAAAATTGAAGAATTTTAAGAAAAATCTGATAAAAATTGATTGAATCTGAAAAAGTTTGATGAAACTTGGTGAAATTTGATAAAATCTGAAAAAACTTCATGGAATCTAAAAAAATTAATAAAATTAGAGAATTTAATAAAATTTAGTTAAAATTCAATAAAATTAGAGAATTTAATGAAATTTAGTTAAAATTATTCAATTTTGATGAGGTTCGATGAGAGATATGGTAATTCCATGAGAAACAATGGTGTGAGGGAGTGTTTTTTGTTTTAAGTGTTTTTTGTTTTATATTTTATATTTAGTTATTGTTTGGGTGTTATTTATGTGTTATTGGGGTGTTTTCTATTGGAAATTAAGGTGTTACTTTTGAGAGAATAATCGGATTTATATAGTTGAATGTTTTGATATTTTTTATAGAGGTAAAATTGGTGTGAAAAATGGAAGTTAATGGGAAATTTGTGATAAGTTGGTGTGATGAGTTGGTGTGATAATGGCGAAGCTTGATAAGATTTTTGATTCGGTGAGTGAAAGGAGTTTGTTTAAAGATAAGGGGACGTTGCAGTCGAATTATACTCCNGANAATATTCCTCANAGGGATGAGCAGATAGAGAGTGTTGCNTCGATATTGGCTCCNGTTTTGTTNGGGGAGAGNACTAGTAATTTGTTCATTTATGGGAAGACTGGAAGTGGGAAAACANTTATNNGTTCAGCATGTTACTAANGAGTTGATGAAAAGGAGTNGTGAGGAGAAGATATTNAGGATTGAGTATATTAATTGTAAGTTGAANAAGATTGCTGATACTGAGTATAGNATATTGGCTGAGTTGATTAAGAAGTTAGGNGGGAGTGTGCCTGCGACGGGGTTGCCGACGGATCAGGTTTATTTGAAGTTTTTGGATATTTTGGAGGGNGGTAAGGAGAAGTTGTTGATTTTGATTTTGGATGAGGTTGATCAGGCNGTTAAGAAAATTAGTGATGAGTTTTTGTATAATCTTACTCGGTTGAATAGTGAGTTGAATAATACGCAGATAATTATTGTAGGGATTAGTAATGATTTGAGGTTTTTGGATATGATTGATCAGAGGGTTAGGAGTAGTTTAAGTGAGGAGGAGATTGTTTTTCCGCCTTATAATGCGGTGCAGTTGCAGGATATTTTGAGGAAGAGGGCTGATGAGGCGTTTAAGGATCAAGTGGTGAGTGAGGGGGTGATTGCAAAGTGTGCGGCTTATGCGGCGAGGGAACATGGGGATGCTAGACGTGCTTTGGATTTACTTCGGGTGGCGGGAGAGATTGCTGAGAGGGCTAGTCATGGTAAGATTAAAACTGAACATATAGATAAGGCTAACGACAAAATTGAAAGGGATAAGATTTTAGATATTATTGAGACGGGGACGAAGCAGTTTCAGTTAGTGTTGTATTCAATAATGAGTTTGATTGAAAAGGATAAGGATGATAGTGTTTTTACTGGTGATATTTTTGATTATTATGAAAATTTGTGTAAAGAAGTTAAGGTGGATTGTTTGACTCAGAGGAGGGTTAGTGATATTATTGCAGAGTTGGATATGTTAGGGTTGATTAATGCGAGAGTTATAAGTAAGGGGAGGCATGGTCGGATGAGAGAGATTAAACTTGCTATTCCTGGGAATATTAAGGATAGAAGTGTGGAGTTGTTAAGGGAGGGGCTTGGTCTTTAAAGGGTTGAGAGGAGGGGTTGGGGTTGTGAAGGNNAGGGGNTTGTGATTATTGTTTTAGGTGTGGAAGGCCATTGTGTTCTAATAAGTGATCAAAACAGAAAAGAGATTTTGGTTTGAAATCTAATTCAAAAAGGTCTTCGGCTTTGAAATCTTTAAGTTCCTGTGGAAGGTAGTTAGGTGTTACAATCTGATGCCATTTAAGAAGGATTCTTTTTGGATCTTCTAATGAGGGTGATAATCCAACGATTTCTAACTTACCCCAATCATGAGGAGCAATTAATACTCCTTTTTTAGCAAGGCCGTTTAGTTTTCTTTTTGATTCTGCTACTATTCTAAATGTTTCTTCTAAAGGAATCCCATATTGTTCTACTCCTTTTACAGGCATAAATTGTATTAGATAGTAGGGCTGAATGTTGTTTTCTAAGAATTTATTTTGTAATTCTGTTAGTGTATCTACATTATCATTTACCCCTTTGATAATTACAGGTTGCCCATAAACTTGAACTCCACTTTCTTGCAACATTCTTAATGATTTTTGAGATTCTTGATCAATTTCTGAAGGGTGGTTATATTGGGCTATGATATTTATTCTTTTTCCATCTTGTTCATTTAATCTTTTAAAATATAATAGTAATTCTGGATCTTGAAATCTTGCTGGATCAAATGAAAGACCCTTAGTTGCAAATCTAATTGTTTTAATATTATCTGGTTTGGATATTTGTTCCAGTATATCTACTAACTGTTTTGTAGGTTTAGCTCCGGGATCTCCTCCAGTTAATAAGATATTATCTACTTCAGGATGTTGATTTAAATAATTTACAACTTTTTCTAGTTTCTTTTTATATGGTTCTTTTGTTTTTTCTTCTACTCTAATCTCACCAACTTTATAGCAGAACTGACAATTGGCAAAACAAAAATCATCTATATGAAAAAGCAATGTTTTTAGATATTTGTGCTGAATATAGTGTGTATTTTCTTTTCTTACTTTAGCATTAGCGTATGGATCAAATCTTCCCTCAAATGGTTTGGAGTTGGTGGGAGGTAGTATTATATTTAATAATTGAGATCTAGAAAGTCCTGATTCTGATTCTATTAATTTTGTGTAATGTTCAGTAACTTTAAAAGGCATATATGATTCTCTAAGAGAGTCAGTTCTTTCTTTCTTTTCTTGATCTGATAACTTAATTCTCTTTGCGAAACTATCAAAGTTTGTTTCAATATTTGATTTCATTGTAGAAATAGCATTAAACTACTTGTTTAATTTATTATCTGGTAGAATATTAATCTAAATAGGAAAAAGTTTAAATATAATCCTATTTTAGTTAATATATGAAATTAGATAGTCGAGATTGGAAGATTCTTTATAATTTGGATAAAAATGCTAGGGAATCTGCTAAGAAGATAGGAAAACCCTTAAGACTTTCAAAAGAAGCGGTAAGTTATAGAATTAGGAATTATGAAAAAGAAGGAGTGATAAAAAATAAGTATGTGGTTCTTAATACTCCTACTCTTGGTTTTTTGCATTATAAGTTTTTATTGAAATTGCAAGATGTTACTCATGAGAAAGAAGAAAAGATTATTGACTTTTTTGTAAGACATCCTAAGGTAATTTGGTGTGTTAAGGCATATGGTTCATGGGATCTAAGTGTTTCTTATCTGGTAAAGAATGTTAGTGAAATTAGTGAGTTGACAAAACAATTAAATTTGAAATATGGGGATTATATTAAAGAGAGATCAATTTCTCAAATAATTGAGTCTCCAACTTATACTAAAGAGTATCTTATAGGAAATAAATCTGGGGATGAATTCCAGTATAAAGAGATTGATAGGGTTGTTGATGTAGATAAGCTTGAACATAATCTTCTTGTTGAATTATCGCGTGATGCCTCTCAAACAAATTTAGAGCTTGCGGATAAATTAAAAACTTCAAGAGATGTTGTTATATATAGAATTAAACAATTGGTAAAGAAAGGGGTGATACAGACATTTAGGACAAGTCTTAATTATGAGAAATTGGGAATTTCTTATTATAAACTTATGTTTAATTTTTTAAATTTTAATGAGGATAGAGAGAAAGAATTTTTTGAGTTTTGCAAAAATAATTCTAATATTGTACAAGCAATAAAATATGCTGGTCCTTGGGAAATAGAGGTAGAAATTGAGGTATTTTCTGAGAAGGAGTTTTATGAGTTACTTTTTGAATTGAGGCAGAAGTTTAGTAAAATAATAAGGTCTTATGAGATATTGAAGTTGGAAGATAAGAAGATGAATTATTATCCTTTTAAGAAAAGGTAGAGGGATTTTTCTCAAATTATATCTTTAACAACAGCATACTTTATATATAAAAGGGATTAATTTATCTTGTAGTTTAGACAGAGCAAAATTAGTGATTTTTGAGATGATGGTATGTTAAAAGCGCGAACGAAGTGAGCGCGTATTAAATAAAAATTAAAGGTAAAAATGAGTGAGATATTAAAATTATTTATGGAGAAAGGGTTTCTTTTGGATAAAGAGATGTTGGAATTTTTGAATGAATTGGATGATGGGAGGGTGGCTAGTGAGATTATTGATAAGATTGCGGTTGTTTCGCATAAGAAGGTGATTACTAAGAATTTAGTGGATGATAATATTGAGAAAATAAAACCTTTGTTGGTTGAGTTGGATGGGGAGAAGAGGAAGTTGGTTGATAAGTATTTTGTTAATATTAGTATAAGTGTTGAGGTTAAGAAAGAGAGAGGGGTTGAGGATGAGGAAGTGGTTGTTGATGCTAGTACGATTTCGGGTTCTACAGTTAGTTCAAATATTAATGTTGAGAAAGAAATTGAGAGGGGTAGTGTTAAGATACTTTCGAGTCCGATTGGAGTTAGTAAGAAAATAGAGTGTAGGGATTTTGTTAAGCATTTTAGGAATCGGTATAATGGAATGAAGAAGTTGTTGCAAGAGAGGCCGGAGTTGGATAATTTGATAAGTATTGATAAAATAAGTGGGAATAATGATATTTCGATTATTGGGATTGTTAGTGAGAAGAGGATTACGAAGAATGGGAATTTGATTTTGAATGTTGAGGATCTTACGGGGAAAGCTAGACTTTTGATTAATCAGAATAAGGAGGATGTTTTTGAAAAGAGTAAGGAGATTTTGTTGGATGATATTATTGGGTTTAATTGTAATGGGGATAGGGAGTTTTTGTTTGTTAATGATTTTTTTTATCCGGATTGTTTTTTGAAAGAGAAGAGGAGATTGGACGAAGAGGATTATGCGATTTTTATTTCGGATTTGCATATAGGTAGTGGTAATTTTCTTGCTGAGAATTTTGGTAATTTTATTGATTGGTTGAATGGGAAGGATTGTGATGAGGGTCAGAAGGAGGTTTTGAAGAGGATTAAATATATGTTTGTTGTTGGGGATACTATTGATGGGGTGGGGGTTTATCCGGGGCAGGAGAAGGATCTTGTTGTTAAGGATATTAAGGAGCAGTATAAAATTTTGGCTGAGTTTTATGAGAGGATTCCTAAACATATTAGTATAATTCAATGTGCTGGGCAGCATGATGCAGTTAGGGTTGCTGAGCCTCAGCCTCCAGTTGGGGAGGATTTTGCGGAATGTTTGCAGGATATTGAGAATTTGTATTTAGTTAGTAATCCTAGTTTTGTGGAGATTGGGGGTGAAGGGAATGGGGTTGGTGGAGGGGGTGTGGTTGATAAGGGAGAGGTGGTTGGTGAAAGTGGCGAGGTTAGTGGTGGTGGTGAGGATGTGGTTGGTGAAAGTGGTGGAGGGGTTGGTGGTGAGGGGAAAGAGGGGATAAAGGTTTTGATGTATCATGGGGCGAGTATGCATGGGATGATAGGGGAGATTGAGGAATTGAGGTTGAATAAAGCACATGCTCATCCTGCTCGGGTGATAAAACATATTTTATTGCGTCGGCATTTAGCTCCGACTCATGGGGCTACTACTTATATTCCTAATAGTAGTGGGGATCCGATGTTGATTAGTGAGGTTCCGGATGTTATTACGACGGGGGATTTGCATAGGACGGATATTGATAGTTATAATAATGTGTTGATTGTGGCGAATAGTTGTTGGCAGGCGATGACTGCTTTTGAGGAGAAGGTTGGGAATAATCCGGATCCTTGTAAGGTGCCTATTTTGAATTTGAAGACTAGGGCTATTAAGATATTGGATTTTAGTGATGGGGATGAAGGTGAGGGGGAGGAAGTTGAAGGTGGTGAGGATGGTGAGGATGGTGGATCTAGTAATAATGGTGAGGATATTAAAGAAGTGAAAAATGGATGATAAGCATGTTGTTGCGATAACAGGGGTTATTGTTAAGGATGGGAAGTATCTTATTACTAAGAGGAGTTTGGATAAGAAGGCTTTTCCTGGGAAGTGGACTGTTCCGGGAGGGAGGTTGGAGGTTGTTGATTATATTAATACTGAGAAGGATACGGGGGATCATTGGTATAATGTTTTGGAGAAAGTGTTGAGGAGGGAAGTTAAAGAAGAAGTTGGATTGGAGATTGGGAATATTAGATATTTGGCGAGTATGACTTTTATGAGGGGGGACGATCCGGCTTTGATTGTTAGTTTATTTGCTGATCATGTTAGTGGAGAGGTTGTGTTGGATGAGGAGAGTATTGATTATAGATGGGTTGATTTGGAAGAGGCTAGAAGTTGTGATTTGATTGAGGGAATTTATGAGGAGTTGGAGATGTTGGATGAGTTGTTGAGAGGGGAGAAGATTGGTGAGTGGAAGAGGAAGCAGGATGAGCAGGAAGTTGAGATGATTGGGGTTGATAGGTTTGAAATTAAAAATGGGTTTGAGAGGTATTAAGATGGTTGAAGGTAAATCGGAGTTGAGTGTTGAGAGTGAGAAGTATTTTGATGATTTGAAGAAGGAGATAGATAAGAGTTATAAGGTTGCTGAGGGGGCTAGGAGTAAGGGGTTGGATCCTGTGGATAATGTTGAAGTGCCGTTGGCTTTGAGTATGGCGGCGAAGGTTGTTCGGTTGATTGCTACGAAATATCCTCAGTTGGATAATGAGGAGGTGATTAATAGGATATTGGATTTGGAGAAGAAGTATGGGAGTTTGGATAATTCGGTTAGTTTTACTATTGCTGAGGAGATAGCTCGGGAGAAGTATTGTAAGTTTNAGACTCAGTTGGAGGCTATTGATGCGGGGATTAGGGTGGGGTTTGCGTATACGACGCTGGGGGTTGTTAGTAGTCCTATTGAAGGGTATACTGAGATTAGGACGGGGAAGACGAAGATAGGGGAGACTTATTTGAAGGCGTTTTTTTCTGGGCCGATTAGGAGTGCGGGAACTACGGCTAGTTGTGTGGTTTTGATGTTGATTGATTATTTGCGGCAGGTTTTTGGGTATGCGAAGTTTGATCCGGATGAGAATGAGGTTAAGAGGGTTGTTACTGAGTTGTATGATTATCATGATAGGGTTACTAATTTGCAGTACTTGCCTACTGAAGAGGAGATTTATTTTATTGCAAAGAATCTAGGGTTTCAGGTTGCTGGGGATCCGACGGAGAGTAGGGAGGTTAGTAATTATAAAGATTTGCCGAGGGTTGAGACTAATTTTATTCGGGGGGGTTTTTGTTTGATTATGGGGGAGGGGATGGCTCAGAAGGCTAAGAAGGGGTTGAGGATTTTGAAGAGCTTGCAGAAAAATGGGTTTAAGATAAGTGATTGGGAGTGGTTGGATGAGTATGTGGAGTTGCATGAGAAGAGGGATATGGGGAAGACAGATAGTAGTCCTACTTATATTAAGGACTTGGTTGCTGGTCGGCCTGTTTTTGGGCATCCTGGAAAGGGGTTTAGATTTAGATATGGGAGGAGTAGGGCTGCGGGTTTTTCGGCGGTTAGTGTGCATCCAGCGACGATGGGAATAACAGATGATTTTATTGCTACAGGGACTCAATTGAAAATTGAGAAGCCAACTAAAGGATGTGTTACTACACCTTGCGATCATATGGATGGGCCTATTGTTAAGTTTAAGAATGGGAGCGTTAAAAAAATTAAAGATTATGAGGAGGCTAAGATGGTTTATGGGGAGATTGAAGAGATTATTTATTTAGGGGATTTGTTATTTCCATTGGGTGATGTTATTAATAGGAATAGTAAGTTGTTGAAATCTCCTTATGTTGAGGAATGGTGGAATTTGGAGTTGATTAAGAATAAAGGGAAGGTTGATGATTTTTGGAATGTTAAATTGGAAGAGGCTGTTGAGATGTCTAAGAAGTTTGATGTGGCGTTGTATCCTAAGTTTATTTTTTATTGGAAGGAGATTGATTATAAGCAGTTTTTGGGGTTTATTGATTGGTTGGAGCATTCGAGGGTGAATAATGGGAAGTTGTTGTTTCCTTATAATAGTTCGGAGAGTGAGAGGTTTCGGATTGGGAAGAGGGCGTTGGAGTTGATTGGGGTTGAGCATAGTGTTGGGGTTGAGAATGTTATTGTTGAGAAGGAGGAGGCTGGGGCTTTGTTGGTTAATTTAGGGTTTGAGTTGGGGTTTGATGGAGAGGTTGGGTTTGATTATAATTTTAAGAGGTATGAGGAGGTGTTTGGGAGTGGGTTGATTAAGGGGGATGGGGAGGAGATGGGTAAGGGGGATGGGGGAGAGATGGAGGAGGATAAGGGTAATAAAATTAATGAGGGAGAAAAGATTTTGGAAATTATAAATGAACTTTCTAAATTTATTATTAAGGATAAATCTGGGGAGTTTATTGGGACTCGGATGGGGAGGCCGGAGAAGGCNAAGNTGAGGAANCTNACNGGGAGTCCTAATGTTTTGTTTCCGGTGGGNGATGANGGNGGNAGNNTNAGNAGTGTNAATGANGCGGCTAATGTGGGGAGTGTTAAGGGGGAGTTTCCGTTTAAATTTTGTAAGAAGTGTAATAGAGAAAGTATTTATGGAGTTTGTGAGGTTTGTGGGGGTAAGAGTGAGAAGAAAGTTTTTTGTAGGATGTGTAATAAAGAGATTGAGGGAGAGAAGTGTGAGATGCATGATCTTGGAAGTGGGTTTAAAACGGGAAGAATTGATATGAAACATTATTATGAAAAGGCTAGGGAGAAGTTGGGAGTACTTAGGGTTGAGGTTCCTGAGTTGATTAAAGGAGTTAGAGGGACTAGTAGTGGGGATCATGATTTGGAGAATTTGGTTAAAGGGTTGTTGAGGGCGAAGTATAAGTTGTGTGTTAATAAGGATGGTACGATAAGATATGATATGACAGAGTTGCCTTTGAGTCATTTTAAACCTAGGGAGATTGAGGTTGGTGTTGAGAGGTTGAGGGAGTTGGGTTATGAGAAAGATTGTTATGGGAAGAAGTTGGAGAGGGATGATCAGATTCTGGAGTTGAAGCCGCATGATGTTCTTCTTCCTTGTAATGTTAAGTCGGGGGATGAGAGGGCTGATGATTTGTTTATTAATATAACTAAGTTTGTGGATGATTTGTTGGAGAAGTTTTATGGGTTGGATCGGTTTTTTAATGTTGAGAGTCGGGAGGATTTGATTGGGCAGTTGGGGGTTTGTATGGCTCCGCATAATTGTGCAGGAGTTATTTGTCGTATTGTTGGGTTTACGAAGGTTCAGGGGTTGGTTGCTAGTCCGTATTTGCATGCGGCGATGAGGAGAGATTGTGATGGGGATGAGGCTGCGATAATGTTGTTGATGGATGTGTTGATTAATTTTTCTAGGAAGTTTTTGCCTTCGCATCGAGGGGGGACGCAGGATGCTCCGTTAGTTTTGAATGGAAAGATTTATGCTCGAGAGGTTGATGACCAGATTTTGGATTTTGAGTTGGTTGATTATTATCCATTGGAGTTGTATGAGAAAGCTGAGAAGGGGTTGCATTCTTCGGAGGTTGAGATTGAGATGGTTAAGCAGAGAATAGGTAGAGGTGAGGATCCTTATATTAATACAGGGTTTACTCATGATACTGATAATTTTAATCTTGGAGCTGTATGTAGTTCCTATAAGACTCTTCCGACTATGAGGGATAAGGTTGAGAGCCAGATGGTGCTTTGTAGTAAACTTCGTTGTGTGGATCAAGGAGATGTTGCGAGGTTGATAATTGATAGGCATTTTATGAGAGATTTGAAGGGAAATTTAAGGAAGTTTACTCAACAGAGTTTTAGATGTGGAAGGTGTAATGAGATTTATCGGAGGGTTCCATTGGACGGGAAGTGTAGTAAGTGTCATAATCCTAAGTTGATATTTACTATTTCGTATGGGAGTATTGTTAAGTATATGGAGCCGGCGATGGATTTGGTTAAGAATTTTAATGTGCCGGAGTATATTGGGCAGGATTTGGTTTTGACTAAGAGATATATTGAGAGTATTTTTGGGAAGGATAACGAAAAACAAGAATCGATTGATAAGTGGTTCTAGTTTTTTGAGAGGGTTGGTTAGGGGTTTGA
>NZDU01000023.1 GCA_002688875.1 Candidatus Pacearchaeota archaeon
TTAATATTTATCCTTATACCTACCACGAGATTCTACCTTTTTGAGTTGGTTAAGGATTTCTTCTCTTTTTTCTGGGTTGTAGTTTTCTAGGATTGTGTTTATGGCTTGGTTGTAGATTGAGAAGTGTTTGGCTTCGAAAGCTTGCTTGAGAAGATGGAGGTCAACTGCTTTGTCTTCGATTTTTTTTGAGTGGAATGAGAGGCCGAAGTCGATTAGGAATAGTTTGTTGTCTTTTAAGATCATGTTGCTGGTGGTTAGATCTCCGTGGATTATGTCTTGATCGTGGATTTTTGTTATGGCTTGGCCTATTTGTTTGCAGATTTCTTTGTGGTTTTCGGTTTCTAAACTGGTTGAGAGTTTTTTGCCGTTGATGTATTGCATATGAATCATTCTTCCTTGACCTGGGTCTGCAAGTAATTTTGGTACATTGATAATTTCTTGTAGTTTGTCTAGGATTTTGGCTTCGGATTTAGTTCTTCGTCTTATTAATTTACTATCTAGTTCTGGATGTCTATATGATTTAAGAATCCGATCTTTTACAACTTTGTTATCTATTTTGTAGATTGTTGCTTCTGCGCCTTGTTGGATTATTTCTGGTTTTGTTTGAATGGTGTGTTTCATAGTATAGTCTTTGGAAGGTTATTTAAATATGTTTTTATTTATTGTTGGATGAAAGTTGTTCATGTTTTGGTGTTGTGGTTGGTTGTAGTTGCGCTGATTTTGGGAGTTTTGTATTTTGTTGATAGTAAGTCGGGGGGTACTGTGATTGGTCCGATTTTTGATAGTGTTTTTAATTTTTCTAAGAAAGAGATTGTTGATTATTCTGGGGAGGAATGTGATTGGAGACCTTCAAGGCCTTTGGAGGATTATGGGAATTGTTATATGATTTTGGGGTATTATTTTGATGGGGAGAATTGTGTTATTATTGGTGGTTGTGAGAATTTGGGGGATGAAATGCCTTTTGGTGTTTCGGAAAATGATAAGTGTGTTGATTTGTGTGAGGATTCGGGTTGTGATGTTAGGGATATTTATTTGCCAGTATGTGGTGTAGACGGTAGGACTTATGATAATTTTGATAGTGCTAAGTGTGATGGGGTTGAAGTGGATTATGAAGGGGAGTGTGGGGCTGGAGGTTCTGGAGGTTCTGGAGGTTCTGGGGGTTCTATTTGTGGGGATGGGGTTTGTGATTTTCAGGAGTCGGTTAATGGAGATTGTTCATTAGATTGTGATGAGGAAATAAAATGTTTGAAGTGTGGAAATGAATGTGTTAATTATTCTGAAGGAGAGGATAGTGCGCTTTTTTATTGTGAGGATACTACAGAGGATTTTTATTGTGAGTATATTAGGGGGGAGTGTAAGAAGGTGATTTCTGGAGGTTCTATTTGTGGTGATGGGATTTGTACTAGTGAGGAGAATGAGTTGGTGGAAGTGTGTTTTGATACTGATCCGCCTAAGGGTTGTGAGTTTGTTCCGAAGTGTGGTGAGGATTGTGGGAGTAGTAATTGATGGTATTGAGTTTTTCCTTTAAATTCTTAGGGGGAAAGTGAGATGGGAGTTAGGTTTTTGATTGTTGCATTGTTGTTGGTTTCAGTTGTGGTTAATTTGCTCTTAGTTATAATAGTGTTTAGTAATGATGCTGAGGTTGCGCAGATTCCGCTTGAGATTTGTGTTTTAGATGGTGATTGTGAGGAAGGGTTTGAGTGTAAGGAAGGAGAGTTGTGTGATAATGAGGATAATTGTTATGTTGAAAGGTATTGTCAGTCTGAGGTGGTGAGTTCTGAGGAGTGTTGGACTACGACAAATATTGATTATGTTTGTGGTGTTGATGGGGTTAGTTATGTGAATCCTACTGTGGCGGATTGCGAGGGTGTTGAGGTGATGTATAAGGGTAAGTGTTTTGATGAAGAGTGTAGTTGTCCTAGGAATTTTGATCCGGTATGTGGTACTGGTGGAGTGACTTATAGTAATAGGTGTTTTGCTGAATGTGATGGGGTTGAAGTGGTGCATGATGGTGAGTGTAGGAAGGTAAGTTCTGGATATAGTTGTGAGAATGGTATTTGTAGTTATTCGGATGATGATTTTGATGTGGATAATCCTGATGTTGATGGTTCGAGTATTGATGTTCCTGATGATAATCTGGATATTGTGTGTGGTTTTTGTGTTGTTGGGTGTAAGTTTTATGATGTTACAACTTTTATAGATTGTGGGGAGATTCCTGAGGGGATGGAATGTGGGGTTGTTGGTGGGGAGTGTGTCGAGGTGGGTTAGGTATTTGATTTTTAATTTTAAATTGGAATAGTTTCATTTACTTGGAAGAATTGATGATTGTTTTCCTTTATAATTGGATTGTTGCTTCTGCGCCTTGTTGGATTATTTGACGTTTCATATGTATGTTTTTTAGAATAAATGTATTTATAAATGTTTTAAATCTTGTTTTTTTATGATAGCTCATAGTTATGAACAAAAAGTTCTTGTAAGGGATGGATTGGTTGAGGGAGATGATGTTCAAACTAGATTTCTTCTTCCTGAAAAGTTCTTTTTTGGCCATAGATATTCACTTGAACAGGGTCATCCAATTTTGGATTTTTTTTGTGAAAGTGAAGAGGGTGTGAGGAGGGAACTTGGAATTTATAGGGATGCTCTTGGTTTTAAGGATCTAGGAGATGTTGATGTTAATGATGATAAAATTGATGCGTTAATTTATCATGGTAGGCAGTTTAATGCTAATAAATCAGGAATTGTTACTTACTCTAAGGAGATTTTGGATAGAATTCCTGAGGGATTGCCTCGTTAATTTGTTTATTATTTGATAAATTGATCAATCTCTTTTTTAAATTCATTTGACAACCAAAGATCATTATGACCAAAATTTTTTATTGGAGTGTATTTTTTATTCTTTATATAAATATTTTCATAAAGATTCTTCGAATGATATGCCGGAATTTCTTTATCGGTATCTCCGTGTAAAATTAGTAATTCATTATTGTAGTCGGACAATAATGCTAAATTGTCATAATTTTCTTTCAGGATTAAGGAAACTGGGTATATTCTGATTTTTGATTTTACTAAATCTTTCATTGAAGAGAAGGGACTTACTAGAATCAGTTTTTCCACATCTCCAAGAGAAGCGTGATATGAAGCTAGACTCGAACCTATGCTTGCTCCATATACTATGTTGTTATTGTAATTATTATTTATTAGGAAGTTATGAATGTTTTCTACGTTTTTAAAAATTCTTTCTTTATTTGGCTTAATTTTATCATTTGAGTATCCTGAATATTCTACAAATATCAGTGTATAATCATATTTCTCAAAAAAATTCTTAATCATACTTCTATCGCATGCAGAGCCTGCATTTCCATGGTAATATATGATTGCTTTATTTATGGAGCTATTTCCTTGTTTAAAATAAAATCGTGTATTTGATATTGTTTTTTTCTCATAATTAGAAAAACCTGGACAATCTTCAAAACTCTGATTGGTTGGAAAATAGATAAATGATCCTTGAAAGAAAGTAAATATTATAAAAAATAAAGAGTAAACTATTAATATTGCTATAAAAAATTCTTTAACAAATTTAAAAGTGCTAAGATGTTTTTTTGATTCCATTTATCTCTTTTTTAGTAAATCCATACAAATGTAATTTATTATATCTAAATTATCTACGCAAACTATATAAATATAGTTTGCGTTTTTGTGACTATGAAAAAGGGATTTAAAATTATTATTTATTTGATGGTTTTATTTTTAATACTTTTTATTGTTTATTTTATTGTTCCAATTTTTCCTTATACTATTAAAGAAAATAAATTAGATAAGGTTGTATATGGGGTAACGACAAAACTAGATGTTCAGGAAATTCTTGGTAATCCATTGAATGATCCACTTATGGGGAATCCTTCTTTTCAAGGAGATATTTGCGACAAATTTGAGATTAGTGATATTCAGAATGGTTCTAGTAATTATGAGGGAGGGATTAGTTCTGAAAGTGGCATAAATAATTGTATTAGTAATTTTAATGGCATGGGTTCAGTTAGTAGTTGTATTTATGAAGCTAATTGCCCACCTTTAATATTCTTAAAATTTCCATTATGTTATCAGAGAGTGGTTTATTTTACTGATGATAAAGTTTGTTATATAGAGAAAAGAGTAACTAAATAATCAGAACTTCATCTTTTTTCCGAACTTCTTAGCAATTTTCATCATTTGTTTTTGAGAGAGGCCTTGGGTTGTGTCTAGGTTGGTTAGTTCGGAGTTTTGGGTTAGTTCTTTTATCATTTTGTATTGCTTTAAGAGTTGACGGATATCTGTCGTGGTTGTTCCAGAGCCTTTGGCGATTCTAGATAGTCTTGAGGTTTGTTTTTCTAGGATTTCTGGGTTGTTGATTTCTTCTTCGGTCATTGAGTTGATGGCGTGTTGCCATTTTTTCATTTTTTCTTCTTGGTTGCCTAGCATTTCTTCGGGGATTTTGTCTTTGTTTTTTCCTAGGCCTGGGATCATGTCCATCATTTTTGAGAAACTTCCCACGTTTCCCATTTGTTGGAGTTGTTCTTGGAAGTCTCTTAGGTTGAGGTTGCCTTGTTCTAGTTTTTCTTTTAGGTCTTTTTGTTTGTTTGGATCTACTGCGGATTCTACTTTTTCTAATAAACCTTCAAGGTCACCGAGTCCTAGCATTCGTGAGATGAAGGATTTTGGGTTGAAGGTTTCTAAGTCGTTCATTTTTTCTCCGGTTCCGATAAAATAAACTGGTGCGTTGGTTTCGTTGGCTGCGGTTAATGCTCCTCCAGCTTTTGCTGTTGAGTCCATTCTGGTTATTATAATCCCGTTGATGTTAACTGCTTGTTCGAATTCTTCGGCTTGGCTTTTTGCAGTTTGACCTATATCTGCTTGGAGAGTTAGGAATTTGTAATCTGGGTTGATTAAATTGGTTAGGTCTTTGATTTCGTCTACTAAATCTTTGTCTAGGTTGTGTCTTCCGGCTGTGTCGATTATTATTAGGTCGTAGTCTTTTAATTGTGGTTGGAATTTGTCGTAGATTTTTTTTGGGTCTTTTTCTTTTTCGTCTGTGAATACTTGGATTTTGTTTTGTTGGCCTAGTTGTTCTAGTTGTTTTGCGGCGGCTGGTCTGTATACGTCTAGTGAGATCATGGCGGTTTTGAAACCACGTTTTGTGTAGTAGGTTGCTAGTTTTGAGGTGGTTGTGGTTTTACCTGCTCCGTATAATCCTAAGAGCATTATTTTTGTTTGTTTTCCTTTTTCAATTTTTAGTTCGTGTTTCTCACCTCCTAAAAGGTTTAATAGTTCGTCATGGAGGATTTTTGTTAAGTGTTCTTTTCTTTCTATGCCTTTTATTTTTTCGTCTTTTGCTGCTTCTTTAATTTTGTCACCTATTTCTTTTACTAGATGGACGTTTACGTCTGCTTGGATTAATGCACGTTGTAGATCCTTTACTACTTGTTCGATGGTTTTGGAGTCGATGAATACAGCTCCAGCTATCTTGTCGAATCCTTTTTTGAAAGCTGATGAGAGGTTGTCTAACATGGTAAGTAGAGTAGATGGTGGGTTAATAAAGTTTGGGTTTGGTGTTGATCATAATATTCTTTAAATAGTTATTAGTATTAATGAGATAATGGTTAGAAATGTTTTCGATTTGTTAGAAGATATTATTGGTCGGTCAGATAGTCCTGATATGGACTACGCTGAATTTGTTAAGCAAGAGTATAATAGGATTGCAAGGGAAAATGGTATGAATTGTATGTTTTATGAGAGGAAAAGAAAATTGTTATTTGGATTTGTTAAGGGAATTGATTATATTTGTGGATTGTGTGATTCTGAGGATGTACTTATGGGTAAGATAGTAATGTCTGAACCGTTTCCTAGTTCTACTTATTTTGATGAACATACCAGGGAAGAAGGAGTTTATTTAGATTTTTATCTTTGTCAAGGTTGTGAAAAAATATTATATTGTGAGGATGGTTAATTATAATCCTAAACTCTCGATAAATTTTTGTTTGTTGAATAGTTCGATGTCTTCGTAGTTTTGGCCGGTTCCTAGATAGAAAATGGGTTTGTTGGTTGCGTGGCTGACGCTTATGATTGTTCCGCCTTTTTCGTCTATGTCTGCTTTGCTGAGTATTGAGCCGTCGATTTCTATGGCTTCGTGGAATGTTTTTGCTTGTTCTACTGCGTCGTTACCAGCTATGGATTCGGCTACGAAAATCTTTAGGTTGGGTTTGGTTACTCGTTCTATTTTTTTCATTTCTTCGATTAGGTTTGCTTTGGTGTGCATTCTTCCGGCGGTGTCGATTAGTACTACGTCGATGTTGTTGGCTTTGGCGTATTTTATGGCGTCGAATCCTACGGCTGCGGGATCGGAGTTGTAATCGTGTTTTATTATTGGGATGTTTAAGGAGTTGGCGTGGTGGGTTAGTTGTTCGATGCTTGCTGCTCGGAAGGTGTCGCCGGCTGCTAGGACTGTTGAGTGGCCTGCTTGTTTGAGGAAGCTTGCTATTTTTGAGATGCTGGTTGTTTTGCCTGTTCCATTTACGCCGAAGAAAAGAATTGTGAAGGGTTTGCTTGCGATTCTTATTAGTTCTAGAGGGTTGTCGGGTTCTATGATGAGTTCGTTTAATGAGTTTTTTAGTTGGGTTTTGATTGTTTGTTCTAGTTGATCTTTTTTTATTTCTTTGCCTATAAGTTTTTCTGCTAGTTTTGTTTTAAGATCTTCTACTACTTCTAGTGCTACGTTGTTTTCTAGAAGGAGCATTTCTAAGTCGTCGTAGATTTTGGTGAATTCTTCTTCCGAGATTTTGTAAGATAGTGAGGATGTTATTTTAGAGAAGAAAGATTTTTTTTCGGGGGTTTCAGCAGGGGTTGGTTCTTCTGGGGTTGTTTCTTCGAGGGGGGGTTCCTTGAGGATTGGTTCTTCTATTTCTTGTTCTGGTTTTTTTAATATGTTTTCTTCTACTTCTTTTATTTCTTTATGGAGTTTTTTTGCGGAGTCTGTTTCTTGTTTTAGTTTTTCGGTTTGTTCTGTGATTTTTTCGGTGTCTGGGATGTATTGTTTTTTTCCTGCATGGAATTGTACTGGAGTTTCGGTTGGTTCTTGTTTGGCTTCCTCGATTTTTTTATCTAGTTTTTCTATGTCTTTTTCTTTTATTTTTTCTAAATCTGGTTCTGATTTTAATTTTCCTAAGGAGAATTTGGATAAAAGCGGTTTTGATTCTTGGTTTTTTGTATCTTCGATTAATTTATCGGCTTTTTCGGCTAGTTGTTCTTCTGATAGTTCTTCTTCAGTTTCCTTTGAGATTAGTTCTTCTTTTGTTTCTTTTTTTGGTTCTTCCCGGGGTTCTTCTTGGTGTTCTTCTTCAATTGGTTCTTTTGGGATTTCTTCTTCAATTTTTTCTTCTGTTTCAGTAGGTTCTATGTCTTCTTCTATGGATTCTTTGCTTGTTGTGAACCAACCTTTTAGTTTGTCTTTAAATGATTTGAACATATTTTTGTTAGGGGTGGGGGGTTTAAGTGGTTTTTGGTGTGGGAATAGCTAAGTATTTATAATAGTTATAGTTATATATTTTATGAAAAAGATATTGGTGATATTGGATGGGATGAGTGGGTTGCCTTTGAAGGAATTTGGCGGGAAGACGGTTCTGGAGAGGGCAGAGATTCCTAATTTGGATTTTTTTGCTGAGAACGGGAAGATGGGTTATATGTATCCGTTGGGCGAGAAGATTATTCCTAGTAGTGATAATGCGTTGGTTGGTATTTTTGGTAATGATGCTGGGGAGTGTAAGAGGGGGTATTATGAGGCTTTGGGTGTTGGGTTTAAAATTGCTCGGGGGGATTTGGCTTTGAGGACTAATTTTGCGACGGTTGATAATCTTAAGAGTAAGAAAATAATTGATAGGAGGGCTGGGAGGAATTTGAGTAGTAAGGAGGCTGGGGAGTTGGCTGAGGCGGTTAATATGGAGGTTAAATTGCCTTGCAAGTTTGAATTTAAGGCTAGTGTTCAGCATAGAGGGGTTTTGGTTTTAAGAGGGGGGTTTTCGGATAATATTTCTTCGGTTAATTCAGGGTGGAAGGGAGGGAGGGATGCTATGATGTTTAAATTTTCTGAGCCAATGGATAATGATCCAGTTAGTAAGTATACTGCTAATATTGTTAATGATTTTATTAGTCAGTCGCATAAGATTTTAGATGGGCATGAGGTTAATGTTAAGAGGGAAGATAAGGGGTTGTTGAAGGCTAATGTTTTGTTGACTAGGGGGGCTAGTGCGGAGATTCCCAAGATTAAGGGTTATGGTAGTTGGATGTCGATAAATGCTATGCCTTTGGAGATGGGGATTGCTAAGGCGAGTAGGATGAAGAACTTTGCGTATAGTATTCCGGATATGAGGGGGAGGGATATTTATAAGCATTTTTATAAGTTGTTGAAAAAGAAGAGTGGGTTTTGTGTTAAGACTTTGAAAAGGAGCCATAGGGATTTTTTGGGGTGTTATGTTCATTTTAAGGAAATGGATAATGCTGGGCATGATGATAGGCCGTTGGATAAAAAGAAGATGATTGAGTTGGTGGATAGGAGGTTTTTTGGTAAGTTGAGGAGGATGGTTCGGAGGTATGGTTGGAAGGTGGTGGTTAGTTGTGATCATTCGACTCCTTGTAAATTGAAGGGGCATAGTGTGGATCCTGTTCCGGTTTTGGTTTATGATGGGGAAAATAATGATGAGAGTAAGGGGTTTGATGAGAAGGAGATGATGAAAGGGAGTTTGGGGAAGATGTATGGGAAGGAGTTCATGAAGAGGACTGGGTTGGGGTAGGGTTAATAGTACCTAATGGCTCCATTTCTATTGGGTGTAGGCCTATTTGTTTTATTTCGTGTTCTAATCTTGATTTGTAGTCTGGGATTCTTTGATTAGCGATAATTGTTTTTGGGAATTTAGGGTCTGATAATTCTATGTATCTTTGTATGGATTCTTCTAAATTTAGTATTTTATAGAAATCTTTTATTAATACTCTTTTTTTCTTGGGGGTTATATATCTTGTGGATATTTTAGGATCAGATTCTACTATGTATAAAAAATTATCAATGGGATTTGGGTTAAAGTGATTTTCAACAGCCCTTATTTCGGGAATTTCTTTATTATTCCAAACTCCATAAAAAACGACATACTCTGATTCACAATGTTCAAATTTTGAGGGTATTTTGGAACTAACAAAATCTCCAATGGTTGATTGTTCATTGTTTCTAGGTTTTTTTAATATTGTTAGTACTTCTCCTGTAAGTGTTCTTTCAGGGTTTCTATATCTGAGGGTGAAGTTTAAGCCAGATTTATTACCTGTTTTGATATGTGCGCTGTAGCGTGTTCTATCTAATCTTTTCCTAACTTCTGCGATTACTATTTCTTCAAAACCCATAAAATTTCCTACCTATATGGGATTTTAAACTTTACTATAATTAATATTATAAATGAGTTAGATGTTCTGGTTTTATGATAACTTATAATGAATTGTATGAGGCGTTGAGGAAGGAGAGGTATAGTGAGCAGTTGCAGCCGATTCCGAAGAATTTTGTTAAGGAGGTTGCGGGTTATTTGAAGGATAAGAAGGAGATTGCGAATAAGAAGGACGATGAGTTTTCTGAGACGATTCTTAAGACGAAGAAGCAGTTTGAGAATTCTATTGCGATATTTAAGGAGTTGATTCTTAGGAGGAAGAAGAAGATTTTGGAGTTGGCGTTTGTGGCGGCTGAGACGGGGATTAGTAAGAGGGATTTTGAGAATATGTTGCTTCTTGAGAAGGAGAGTTTTGATGGGATAATGAGGAGTTTGGAGAAGGGGGATAAGGCGATTCAGGAGATGTTGAAAGGTTCGTCTGAGGATGAAAAGGGTAAGAATAAGATGGTTGTGTTTGTTGAGGATAGTGATGAGTTTTTGGATTTGGATGGGAATGAGTTGGGGCCGTTTAAGAAAGGAGATATTGTTAATGTGGCGGAGGAGATTGCTACGATATTGATTGGGGATGGGAAGGTTGAGGGGGTTGAGGATGAGTAGTTTTAAATAGTTTTGTTACTGTTATTATTTATGGTTAATAAATTTCTACCTTTTTTGATGAGAGAATTAAATTGTAGTATTTGTAGTTTGTCTCATAGGATAATCTTGCAGAAGAAAGTGTATTTGCTGAAAAAATTTGGTTTTGATATAGGTTATGATTTTCAATGGTATCATTATGGTCCCTATTCCGTATCTTTAAATCTAGATTCTTTTAACATTGATAAGACTGATCCAGTATTTGTTTCATTAGATGAAAACCAAAAAAGTGCTCTTGAGTCATTAAGATTTTTTTTAGGTCCTAATTCCGATAGTTTGAGATTTCTTGAAACTGCTGCAAGTTTACTTTTTCTCAAGGATAAAAACCCATTTTGTAGTAATCAAGAGTTGAAGTTGGAGTTGTTAAATCTTAAGAAACATCTGAACTTTTCTGATGTAGATAATGTTATTATCAAATTGGAAAATTCTAAAATTTTGTGATTTTTAGAGGACAATTTAGATCTCTTTTTTTAATTCTTTCTATAAAATTGTTATCTGAGCTTAGAAATGTTAAACATTTGTGACTTATTGCAGTTGCTAATATAATCCTATCTCTATTTTCATAATCTTTTCCCTCTGTTCTTAATAGATCTAATCCATGTCTTAATGTATCGGTATCTATTTCAAGAAGCGTTACCCCATTTAAAAGAGATTTAGCTCTTTCACATAAATCATAAAATAGATCTGTTGCATTTGATTTGTTAATTTTATTTTCTATATTGTATGCTTTAATTAGTCTATCAAAAATTTTCCCTATGCACAGGTGTGACGTATAAGTTATGCACGTATTTTTATAATGATTAAAGCTTTTCTCTGCTTTTATTGGATCTTTAGATTGATATAAAATAATATTAACAAAAACGCTAGATTCTATGAATACACTATTGTGTTCACATCCTTCTTTAATTGAGCAATTTTTGCAAGATTCAGTTATTTTATTCCAATCTTTGTAGCATTCCATAATCTTTCTAAGAAGTAATTGAAGAGAGCCATTTTTCCTCAATCACTCTCTTTTTAATTCAGAAAGTACTTTGTTTTATAAAGATTTATATTAAAAAGCCCCCGGCCGGATTTGAACCGACGACCTATTGATTACAAATCAATTGCTCTACCACTGAGCTACGGAGGCATGATAATGATAAATGTTAGGGGTTTAAAAGTATTTTGTTATCTGGATTTCAGAAAACTTGATCTTCTTCGACTCTTTTGTAAGAATGTAGTTCGTCTATTGAGAACCATAGGGCTACTTCGTGTTTGGCGTCTTCTGCGTTTCCTGATGCGTGGATTATATTTTTTATTGGGATTTTCTTTTCGTCTGCGTGATTGAATGATACGTGGCTGAAGTCTCCTCTTATTGTTCCAGGGATTGCGGATTTTGATTCGGTTTCACCACCTAGTTTTCTTACGTTATCAATAGCATCTACACCTTCTACTACCATTGCGACTACTGGGTCTGAGGTTATGTAATCGATAAGTCTGTCTCTTACTTCTTTTCCTCTTCGTTTTTCTATATCGTCGGTGTAGTGTTTTTGTGAGAAGTCTTTGTCTATTTTAGTTAGTTTGAGTCCTACTATTTTTAGTCCTCGTTGTTCGAAACGTTTGATTACTTCTCCGATGAGTCCTCGTTGGACGCCATCGGGTTTTACTAATACTAGGGTTTGTTCGATTGCCATAATCCAGATCCAGGAACCTAGGTTCCTAGATGCAACCTCCTAACATTTTCTTCCTAGATGCAACCTTCCCTTTTAGATTGCAACTTCGTTGGTTGTATTTATTTTTCATTATTCTTTGTTTTCCTTTTTGTTTTCTGATTTATTTGATTTAGTTTCTTTTTCATCTTCTTCCTTTTTCGGTTTTTTCAAAGCCTTTTTAGCTTCTTCTATTTCTTCCTTGATGGATTTCTTTTTAGTTTCTTTGATTTCTTCTGCTTTGTTTTCTGCTCCTTCTTGAGTATCTTTGATTTCTTTTTCTGCTTGTTCTATTCTAGATTGTTCTATTTCGGCCATTTGATCTAATCCTTCTTCGATAGGTGTGTCTTTTTCTTTTCTTCTGGTTGGTTCTAGGCTGATTTTTCTTTCTTTGATTTTTGGTATTTCGTCTTTTTCTAGAGGTTTAGTGATTTCGATTAATCTTATTTCGCAAAGTGATAAGGGGTAGGTTTTCTTTAGGACTAGTGATAGTGGTTTTTGTAATCTGTTTCCTAAGATGTCGTTGAATATTTCTTCGTCTGTTCTTTCTGCTAGATAGTCTTCGAGCCAGTTTTTTGCTTTGTTTCTTAGTGTTTTTCTTACGGCTTTTGAAACTCTTTTTCTTGTTATTAAGAATGGTTTAATTTTTATTAGTGAATTTTGGGAAGGGGCTGAGAAAGAATCTTCTACGTAGCTGATACGTTTTCTTATCATTCTTCTGATGAAATAGGGCATTAGTCTGATTTTTATTGGGATGGCTGTTGGTTTTTCTTTTTCTAGGATTACTTTGAAAGTTCCTTCGACTGATTTTCCTTTTAGTTGTCTAGTAAGGTCGAGTTTTAAGGTTTTGTTTTCTAGTTCTTCTGGATTGTTAGCTAGGAGTTCTATTTTTGTGTTGATGCTTGGAATCTCTACTGGTAGGAATTTTTTTCTTCGTGTTATTACTTTTGTTTGTTTTTTTGCCATATTAATTAGTTATTAGTTGTATGCTTGCCTCACAAGCTAAGTGTAGTAGTTTTTTTTGAGAATCTTCTTCTATTTCTCCTGTTTCTCTAATTGGGGAGTGCATAGCTGACCCTCCGTATCCTGCTACATCTTGGAGGTATTCTCTTAGTCTATCAATTTCTCCAGGAAGATCTTGATCGTTCATAGTATATTTTAGGTGTAGAATATTTACTTCATTGGTTTGAGGAATAGCTCTCCCCCAGTAAAGAGAATTATGTAATGAATGCGGACTGCTTTCTCCATATGTAAATTCTTGATTTCTTAAATCTACTATGATTGTAGGTCTTGCTAGATTACTCATTTTTCAATTTTTCTCCGATTAGTATTTTTGAAACTCTTCTTGAGTTTTTAGCTTGTTTTGATTTGTTGCAGACTTTGCATTTATATATTAGGACTTTTCTTGTTGTGGTTTTGGTTTTTCTTTTCCAGTTTTTTGGGGCTTTTCTTGAATATCTTCCTTTGTTTCCGTGTCCGGGCATGGCTCCTCTGGATTTTGATCTTGTTATGGAACCTCGTTTTAATTCGCCTCGTTTGAAACCTGTGCTGACTAGGTCTATTTTTTGGTCTGTTCGTTGTTTGCAATATGGGCAAAATCTTGTTGTTGTTTTTGGTACTTTCATGATCCAGGAAACCCAGGTTTCCTAGATGCAACCTTCCTGAGATTGCACCAGTTCCTGGTGTTTATAGAATTGTTGGGAGAGAAGTGTTTATAAAGTTTTTTGTTTTGATGGTGTCGAAGTAATAATCTAGGAACCTAGGTTCCTAGATGCAACCTCCTGTAAAAATGGAAGATAGAGTTAGGTTTGTTAAGGGGAATAAGTGGTTTTTGGATTTAGTTGTTAAAAGGTTGGGGGTGGTTTCTCTTCGGGGGTTGGTTGAGTTTAGTGGAGTGGGTTATAGTTCTTTGAAGAATTATTATAGTGGGAGGAGGTTGATTCCTGTTTCTTTGTTTGAGGATTTGGTTTATCTTAGTAAGTTGAGTGTTGATGAGATTGGGTTTGAGAGGGTTGGGGGGAATTGGGGGCAGGTTTTGGGTGGGGGGATTGGGAAGCGTGGAAAGATGAATGGGGAGAGAAAGAAATAAAAGGTTGGTTTTGTGATTAGAATTAAGATCGCATAGTTTAGTGGCAAAATATGTCCTTGACGTGGACAAGTCCCAAGTTCGATTCTTGGTGCGATCATATGGTTTGTATTCTCGTTTTCTGAAAACATTTAAATACCTTTTATTGCTTGTCAATATTGAATGTATTAGTATTAGTTAATACTGATATGTGATAATGTAAGTCGATATTGCTTATCAATAGAATTGATGGAGTTTAGAGGAAAAGAGGATAAATGGAAGAGAATAGGGAAAAGATAGTGAATGAGTTGAAGAAAACGGGTAAGGGTTATACTGTGAGTGAGTTGTCTAAAAAGATGAATTTAAGTAGACAGACGATTGCTAATTGTTTTGCGTTTTTTGAGGGTGCTGGTAAGGTTGATATAAGGAGGACTGGTATGGCTAAGATTTATTATTGGAAAGGTTAAAATGGTGTTGGATGATGTTTTAAATAGGAAAGGAAATAAGAATGAATGTGAGGGAAAGAGGATGATGGATAGTTGTAATGAGGATAAGAATTGGAGTAAGAACAATAATGAGAATAAGAATAGGAATAAGAAGGGGCAGGTGACTGTTTTTGTTGTATTGGCTGTTGTGATAATTGCGTTGGTTGTTTTGTTTTTTATGTTTCGGGGGAGTTTGGGATTTGATGGGGTTCCTAAGGAGTTTCAGAATGTTTATGATTTTTATTTGAGTTGTATTGATGTAGAGACTAAGTTGGGTGCTGGTTTGTTGGGGCAACAGGCGGGGTATATTGAGGGTCCGGAGTTTGAGCCTGGGAGTGTGTATATGCCGTTTTCTTCGCAGTTGGATTTTTTGGGTAATCCGGTTCCTTATTGGTATTATGTTTCTGGGAATGGGTTGCAGAAAGAGCAGATGCCCGAGAAAGAAGATATGGAGATGCAGTTAGATATTTTTTTAGAGGAGCAGTTGGCTGGATGTGATTTTTCTAGTTTTGTCGATGATGGTTATGTGATTGAGGTTGGTAGAGAGGTTGGAGTTGAGACGAAGATAAAAAGAAGTGAGATTGAGGTTAATGTTTTGCAGGATTTGAATATTTATTTTGGAGAGGATAGTTGGAGTGGTGAGAAGCATAGCAAAGATGTTAATAGTAATTTGGGCAAGTTTTATGAATTGGCTAGGAAGACTTTTGAGGATTTTAAGGAGAGTATGTTTTTGGAAGAGTATGGAGTTGATGTGTTGAGGTTGAATGCGCCGGTGGATGGGACTGAGATAAGTTGTAGTCCGTTGATATGGTCGTTGGGAGATGTTGCGGAGAATCTTACTAGAGGATTGGAGGCGAATATTGGGTTTATTAAACTTGAAGGAGATTATTATGAATTGAGTGAAGAGGAGAATAAATATTTTGTTCATGATATTGGCGAGAAGGTGGATGCTAATGTGCAGTTTTTGTATTTGAGGGAATGGCCTATGAAGGTTCAGGTTTGGCCTAGCGAGAATGGTTTTTTGAAGGCGGAGCCGGTTGGGAATCAGGAAGGGATGGGGATGTTAGGGTTTTGTTATGTGCCTTATCATTTTGTTTATGATCTTGCTTATCCAGTTATGATTCAGTATTATTATAATGATGAGCTATTTCAGTTCCCGGTTGTGGTTTATATTAATAAAAATAATCCTAGAGAGCCGGTTGAGGGAGAGGCTCGGGTTAATCCTGTTCCAGAATTGTGTTTGAGGAAAAATACTGAAGTTAGGGTTAATACTTATAATGTTAATCTTGAGGCGATTGAGGCTGATCTTAGCTATAAGTGTTTTGATACTCAATGCGATATTGGAAGAAGTTTCTTGAAAGATAATGAGGCTGTGTTTATTGGGGATTTCCCTCAGTGTGTTAATGGATATGTTGTTGCTAAAAGTGAAGGTTATGAAACTGAGAAGGTTATTTTTAGTACGGTTAATGGAGGTGATTTGGATATTTATTTGAAGAAGAGTTATAAGTTGGATTTGGAAGTTCTTCGTGGGAATTTTGATTTGGACGATGGGGATTCGGCTATAGTTACTTTTAAGAAAGATGGGTTTAGTAAGACGGTTAGTTATCCGGATCAGAATGAAATTGAGTTGAGTGAAGGGCAGTATGAGGTTAAGGCGATAATTTATTCTGATGCTTCGATAAATTTGGAGGGAAGTGTGAGTGAGAATTGTGTGGACATACCGGTTTCTGGTTTGTTTGGTTTGTTGGGTAGAAGTGAGGAGAAGTGTTTTGATATAAGTATTCCGAGTCAGAGGATTGATCGTGCTGTTTCGGGAGGGGGAACGCAGAATTATTATTTTAGTGAAAGTGAGTTGGAAGGTTCTCGAAGAATTGTTGTTGAAGGGGTTAATTTTGGGATGCCAGGTAAGATTGAAGATATTCAAGTAAATTTTAACAATGTTGATGTTGCGGGGTTGGGGATAAATTTGGAGTGATGAAATAAAAAATGAGAATGAATAAAAAATTTGGAATGTTGTTTGTGTTTGTTTTGTTAGTTGGGGTTGGGATGGTTTTGGGGCAGTCTACTTATTCTGGAGGTTATGGTGGGTACGATCGGTCTAGTAATTATAATCCTTGGGGATTTCAATCTTCAGGTTCTAATTATAATTCAAATTCTCCTTATTCTAGTAATAGTTTTTATGATGGGAATCGGAATACTAATGCTAATAATCCTAGCAATAATCCTCTTCAGAGATCGGATAGGGATTTGAGAAATGATCCGTTTTATAATAATAATCGGCAAGGGAATGATCCTTATAATAATCGGTTTTCTTCGAATTATAATAGTCAGTATCCGGATTATTATAATCGGCAGGGGAATGGGTATAATACTTTTGGAGGTAGTTCGTTGGGTAATTCTTATAATCCGCAGTTTGGTGCTCCTAGGTATTCGGGGTTTCAGTATAATAATCCTGCGCAGTATTGGAGTGGGTATGGGAGTAGTCAGTGTATTGCGGGACAGGATTTGATTTTGCAGATTGCGCCTGGAGGGTGTTCGCCGCCGGTTGTTAGGAGTGATTTGTTGGAAGAGCAGAATGTGCCTGTGTTTTGTAAAGTTTCGGCGGTTCAGGTTAATCCTTTGATTGATATTTCTAGGGTTAGGAGTTTGAGATTTAGTGGAGAGTATCCTGAGGGAATTTCAGGGGTTAGTTATTATCCTGCTAGGGCTGCGATTGGTGGGAAGCAAGTTTTTAGTGAGAGTATTGTTGAGGATAATTTGGGGTATTTAGTTGTGGTGCTTTCTAGGCAGGCAAATGAAGAGACGATGCCTGATTTTTTGGCGGGGAATGTTACAGCGGTTGTGGATTATAGTAGTGAGGGTGCTTTTGGGATTGGGGATAGTAGTTTTTATTTGAATGAAATTAGTGATGGGGAATGGGCTAGAGATTATAGGGATTATGGTTTTTGGAATGGGAAGGGTTATGTTAGAGTTGAAAGTATAGATCAGAATGTTGTTAATGTTGCGATTTATAATGATTTTAATTCTATTGCGGGGAAGGTTAGTTTGAGAGAGGGGCAGACTTCTAGGGATGTTCATTTGAATGGGTTTTATTGTGCGGCGGGTATGAGGGTTAAAGTTGAAAGGATTGGGTTTCCTGTTGATTCGGCTTTGTTGCAAGTGAATGATGAGCAGATATGGGTTGCTAAGGGAGATAGGATTTTGAATAATCGATGTAGGGTTGTTGATTTGGAGAGTGATGGGGCTGGAGGTAAGGTAGAGGTTAGATGTAGTGGAGAGGATCCTTTGAAATTGAGTTTGGTTCCTGGGAAGGCGGTTTTGAGTTATGATGGAAATGAGTTTGTGGATGTTAAAATTGGTGGGAGGATTGGAGAGAATACATTCTTGGCTTATATTGGGGAGGATGTTGATAATAAAAGATATTCGGTTTTAGTTAAGGATGGTTCTAGTAGTAGTGAGAGTGATTTTAGGGGTAAGGATGTTTCTAGTGTTGTTCGTGGGAGTATTGATGAAGGGATGAATGTTGAGAAGATTAAGAAAGAGTCTAAGAGAGCTATTGATAGGCATTATAAGCGGAAAGGATTGGATAGTGTGGAGGTTAGTGTGGTTGTCGAGGGTAAGGAAGGGTTTGGTGCTAAATTGGATGAGGTGAGTATAGCTAAGGATAGGGATTTTAGTGCTGATGGTTTGAGTGATAGAGAAGTTTTGGGTAAGGAGTATTATGATAGGGCAATTAGTGAGTATGAGCAGTTGGCTGAATTGTATCCTAATGAGAGGAGAGAGTTTGTGCAAGATGATAGTTATGCGGCTCTTGGGCTGTTGCATTCTGCGCAGATGTCTAGGAATTTTCATTTTGATGGGAAGGCCCATGAGTTTTATACTCGGTTGATTAGAGAGTATCCTGATTCGAGCGCCGCGCAGTCTGCAAGAGTTGAGAATAGTAATTTGTTGAAATATGATACTAGTAATTCTGCGGGATCGATAAGAGTTTTCGGGGTTCATTATTATGTTAACCTTTTGGATTTTAAGAAACCGGATAGTGGTTCGTTGAGTGCGGTGTTGGTGATCGATGGGGAGGAGAGGGTGATTGGGTTGAACGAGATATCTACGATAAATCGGGATAAGTTTGTTCATAATTTTAAGGTTACTCGGATAGATGAAAATTATGTTGATGTTGAATATGAGAAGAGTGGTGATAGTTTGGATAGGTCTGTTGTTAGAAGGAAGAGGCTTACGACTCAGAATAATCAGGAGGTTTTTGAGGGGATTAATGTTAGATTGCAGAGGATTAATTTGAATAAGCAGGTTAAGTTGACTTTGTTGTCTGGGAATTATGGTTCTAGAACTGAGAGTAGTTTTAATTTTGGGATTGGGATTGAGAAGAGAGCTATTAAGATAAATCCGGAGTTGGCCAAGGATGCGATTGCTTCGAATTTGGATAGTATTAGGGATATTCAGAATATTAATGATAAGTTGGGGACGGTTGTTAGTGGTTTGAAGGGGGCGTGTTTTGCTACTTCGGCTATGTTGACTTTGAAGAGTACTTTGAGCGGAGGGGCTGATAGTTTGGCTCGAGGGATTTTGATGACTAATAGTGGAGGATGGAATGAGAAGTGTGAGCAGTTGGTTGATGATGGAGTTTATAGTACGGTGCATCAGTGTTTGTTGGATAAAAGTGGAGAGATTGATAAGGATGTGGGGATTTATGCGAATGAAGTTGAGAGGACGAATAATATAATTAGGGGATTGAATGAGAAGCATAAGGAAAAGGAAGGAGGGATTTTTGGAGATACAAGGGTTAATACAAATAAGGTTAAGGAGGAGTATAAGGGGATTTTTGAGAATTGGTGTAAAGGGCAGAGTGGAAGTGTTAGATTGCCGGGGAAGGATGAAGTTAATGTTAAACTTGGGGAGGGGGATGATAGTGTTTGTGGATGGGAGAGTTTGACTCATGAACAGAGAAGGGATATAATGACCTTGAGGAATTCTAAAAATGTTGGGGGGAGTGATGTTTTTGGAGAAGTGATGAATAGAGATTTGGGTAAGACTTTGCTTAATGCTAAGAATTTCCATGATGAAAATGAGGATAGGATTAAAAGTGATGAGATTGCTAAAGATCAGAATCTTGGGATAAAGACGACTGATCCGTTTGGAGATTCGGTTACTCCAGGATTTATTAAGACTGTTACTACTAGTGATAGCGATCATAAGGTTTATGGTAATTTTAGTAAGGGTGATAAGTTAGTTAGAGTTTTTATTCCTAAGGAGAAGACGTTGAGTGGAGGGGATGTTTATAAGATTACAGATACTGCAGGTAATGAGGGTGTCTTGAGAGAGATTGGGGGGAAGCAGGTTATGGTTGAGATGGTTATTAGTAGTGGGGATAATTATTTTGTTCCGAAGCAGGATGGGAGGGTTTATCAGATTGATGGAAGGAAAGTGAGTAAGGAGGGTAGTGATGAGGTTAGGAGGTATATGTCAAGAGTTGGGATGGATAAGATTAAGCAGTCGGATAAGAAGGCTTATGAGAATAGGATGAGGCATCCGGATAAACTTCGAGTTAGATATTTTGAACGTGCGCCGTATACTGGATTGCCTTCTGAAGTTCCGTTTGATATTGAGGATGGATGGTATGTTGAGATGACTTATGTTTTGAGTGGGTTTGGGAAGCCGTATGATGAAAGTGGAAGAGTTACTAATTTTTATATTTGTAATGTTGGAGAGAATGGGATGATTGAATTTAAGCAGAGCGCGGATGATGTTTGTAGATTTTATAATGTTGTTAATCCTGATGTTAGTTTTCCGGGGTTGAGTGGTAGTGAGAGTTTGAGGTTGGTTAATGAGGCTAGGCAGGCAATACAAGATGCGGCGAGGCAACATGGGAAAGAGAGGGTTACGATTAATGGGCATGGTTTTGAAACGGGGAAGAGTTTTGGGGGGGAGGCTGGAAGGTGTACGGATTTTATGAGTGTAAGTGATTGTACTTTGATGTTTAATGTTTGCGATCCAGTAATTTGTCCTGCATCGAGATGTGATTATGGTGGGAAGTATAGGGTGGATAATGTTATACAGTCTGGAATTGCTGGGAGTTTGTTGTTGTGTTTGCCGAATTATAAGGAAGGGGTTGGGGTTCCGATTTGTTTGAGTGGAGTGCATGCTGGTTTGGATAATTATGTTAGTATTTTGAATTCTACTGTTCAGTGTTTGAATGAGAGTATTGAAACTGGGAGGAATATAGGAATTTGTGATGAGATTAAGAGTATTTATCTTTGTGAGTTTTTTTGGAGGCAGGCGGCTCCGTTGACGCAGGTTGCGTTGCCGAGTTTGTTTGGAAGTGGAAGTCATGGAGGTGGGGAGTATCTGACTACTCAGACGGCTTGGGATAATACGCAATCTGCTATAACTTATTATAGGGATGTTTATGCGACTAATAGCTTTCAGGCTTTTGCGAATAGAAAGTCCGAATTAGCTGGGACTAATTATGGGGGGGCTAATATTTGTCAAGGGTTTGTTTCGGGGAACTTTGGGTTGGGAGGGGGGAGTTTTGTTAGTGCGTTATTAGAACCGGATAGTCCTAGCCAGTTTTCTGGATGGATTAGTGAGATACCGTTGAGTACGGCTACTGTTCCACCGACTTCGCATTATAAAGTGTATTATCATATTTTTGCTGGGAATGATATTGGGGTTCAGTATTCTGTTTATCTGAAGGACTTGCCGAATTTTGCGGGAGTGAATAGTATCGGTTTCCAGAATGTTGATAGTGGATATATTAATAGGGGAAGTCAGGTTGATGAGGCTAGGGATTTTGTTGCGGCTTCTGGATTTAAGCAGTTGTGTATTAATGTTAATGGGAAGGAAGAGTGCGGGTTTGGGCAGGTTACTACGTCATATGCTATCAATAGTTTGACTGAAGGGTTTGTTGCTGAGCAGGCTAAACAGAAAGTTATTAGTGAGAAGAATTGTGTTGCGGGTACTCCGAATATTGGATCTTTGGTTACGCCGAATATTCAGTCGGGTGTTGAAGAGTTTTTGAATCCTCAGTTGTATAATCAAGGAATAATTCGGGTTTGCTCGAGTCAGAATCCGGGGATAAGTGTTTTGCCTAGCGGTGAGTATGATACGACGAATAGTAAATATAGTAAGTGGCAGGAGGTAGGTTATTGTGATGATCCTTTGATTAAGTGTTGGATGGATACGGATAGTGTTCGTGAGGTTATTAGGGATGAGGGATTGGAGCAACAGGTTTTGGATAATGTGGATTTGAGTAGGATAAATAGTAAAGGGTTTTGGACTTATGAAGAGAGTAGAGGGAGTGGGGATTTGGCGGAGGATGGGATAAGGGATTTGGTGATTAGTGAGGAGGATGATAGAGTTTCTATTGAAGATAAGATAAAAGAGATTGAGATGGTGTTGAGGGATTTGACTGATTTTGGGATAACTAATACGCATAGGGCTAGAGGGCATTATTTGCTTGGAAGGTTGTATACTAAGATTGCGGAGGAGTTGTGGAAGAAGAGATCTAGGGGAGAGAATATTGGGGATGATTTTAGTGTTTATGCGAGTGCGGATGAGGATTTTACTTATGAGGAATATTTGAAGGGGTATGGGGAGCTTCCTTTGGGGGATGGTAGTGAAGGGAGTTTTAAGGAGGATACTGGGATTGGGAATGAGGAGTTGGATGAGAGGTATTCTTCTGATTCTGAAGAGGATTTCTTGGCGGGAGAGAGTGAGATTGTTAATGAAGGTGGGGGGAGTTTTAAAGAGGATACAGGGATTGGGAATGATGAGTTGGATAGTTGGGAGGGTGTTGAAGGGAGGGGTGGTGGGAGTGGGGGTAAGATTGAGAGTGGTTATCATCTTGATGGAAATAAAATACTTGCAAAAGGGGGAGAGTATACTGAATATAAGATTAATCAAGGTTTGAAGAATGCTGATGGAAGTGTAAGATATCGGATTTATTATGATGAGCCTATTACTTTTCCGAGTAATATTCTGGGAAGGGATTCATTAGCTGCGAATGTTAAAAATGGTAGAATTGTGTTTGTTGATGATGCAAAGGTTAATGATCATACTAATGAATTGAATGGGTTGATATTTGATGGGGTGAGGTTTTTTAAAGGTTCTTAGAAATTTTAGTAAAATATTAAATAATCTTCGATATGTTGACCAAAACAATTAAAATAATAATGTTTATGTTGTAATATGTTCCTAGAAATTCCCATTGTTATAATAATAAATGCATTTATAACTGGTGTATTTACAAAAGCGGCGGATCTTTTTGTTGAACATGGATATAAATCTTCAACTACTGTAAAGATACTTCTTGGAATAGCTTGGGGATTTTTTGGGTCTTTAGTGGTTATTGGTAGTCCTCTTTTGGGGGCATTTTATTTTGCGATACTTTTAAGTTGGATAATCAGGTATAAATTAGATTTTTATAATCATGGAATTGGTGGTGCGTTAATCCTTTTAACAATATTTTATGTACGGCCGGCAGGTGAATTGGTGACTTTAATATTAGTTCCGACTTTGATTCTGTTTACTGTATTTGGTGTCCTTTCAAGAGAACATAAGATGAAAAAGAAATTATCTTGGTTTCATAGATATAATATTTATTCTTTTATTTATTTAGCAATTTTAGCTAGTTTTTATTCAGAAGTTTGGATTGTTTTTATTGCTTCTTTAGCTAATGTTTTTGGATATCATGGCATTAGATATTTTTTTAAAGAAAAGTGATTTTTTAGAATTTAATGCGGGGAAGAAGATTAGTAAGTAAATCTGTTCAATAAAAGTTTTGACATTTTTTTATTGTTTATTAGTTCTGCTAATAGTTCTATTTTTTCTTTTTTAAAATAGAATCCATAATACTCTTTATTATATTTTTTGTAAATCCATTTATCTATAAGAACCTTGATTCCTAATTCATTAAAGATTTTGATAAGATCTTTCCATAAGTTTTTGCTTGATGTTGATAATCCGAATCCTTTTCTCCTTTTGCCTCCTTCTGTCATCATTATTCCTGATAAAAATGAGGCTTTTATTTTATAATCTGAATTTCTTATGAATCCTGGAATGTAAACTATGTTACTTTTATTTCCTGTTGGTATCTCAAATGTTTGATTCAATAGATTGTGTATGGCTTTGCTATCCATGTATATTGCATGAGTTAGTTTTCTTCCTTCTCTTGGTTTTATTTTTTTTATATTAAAGCTTCTGTTAAATATATTAATGCAAATTTCTTGAATAAATTCTAGAAGTTTTTTGTCTGATAATTCTATGATTATTTGTTTTTTGTCTTTTTTCAGATGACCATCTCCAATGATTGTTGCAATAAAGAAAGATAATTCTTCTGATAGGATTAATGGGATTGTTGTTTCTTTTGATGGGCCAAATTTGGCTTTGACTATAATTGAATCTTGATTTACCTTAATTGTTTTTAGATCTTCTTGTGATTTGAGAATATTATCATTTAGGTTCATGTTATTTTAATGAAGTTAGATTTATAAAAGTTTCGTTGCCTAGCCTATTACCTTATTAGTTAGGTTTTTATAGGGAAGATTGCTGGTTTTTCTATGCGGGGATGCCGGAGCGGTCAAACGGGCTGCGTTTAGGACGCAGTGGCTTAGTGCCTACAGGAGTTCAAATCTTCTTCCCCGCATTTTGAGAATTAGTTATTCTAACATTTTTTTAAGTTGCGTTAATAGAAGTTATCCTGAAGCTTTTTCTTTTTTCTTTTTGTTTTGTATTTCGGCTTCTTTGATTTTGAGGGCTTCTTCNANTCCTANTTTNTCTAGGAGTTCTTTGTAACGGTTTCTGATTGTTACTTCNGTGATTCCGGCTACGTCNGCTACTTCTCTTTGGGTTTTCTTTTCGTTGTTTAGTAGGGCTGCTACGTAGAGTCCTGCTGCTGCGATTCCGGCTGGGCCTCTTCCAGATGTTAGTTCTGAACCTTCGGCTTTCTTTAGGATTTTAAGGGCTTCGTTTTGGGTTTTGGGAGAGAGTTTTAATACNGATGCGAAACGGTGGATGTAGTCTTTNGGGCTTGANGGTGTTACTTTGATTTTTAGTTTTCTTACTATGAATCTGTAGGTTCTGCCGATTTCTTTTCTTTCGACGTCTGAAGCTGCTGAGATTTCGTCCAAGGTTCGTGGGATGTCGTAGCTTCGGCAGGCTGCGTAGATGCAAGCTGCGATTACCGATTCCATTGATCTTCCTCTGACTAGTCCTCGTTGTAAGACAAATTGATAGATACGTGAGGCTTCGTCTTTTACAACTTCTGGGAGATTGAGGAAACTTGCGACTCTTCTTAGTTCGGTCATTGCTAAACGCAGGTTTCTTTCTATTGAGGTTGAGACTCTTTCCTGCCATTTTTTTAATCTTAGGAATTTTCTTGTTGCGCTTGAGTCTAGTTTGTAGATGTCTGAGACTTCTCCGACGTTTGTAGTAAGGCCTTTGTCGAATTTTTGCATTGATAATGGTGCTCCTCCACGTCCTTTTTTCTCTCCTGAATCGAAGCTACCTTGGAGTTCTTGTGAGGTATCGACCATTTTCTCTTCTACGACAGTTCCACAATCATTACAGAATACTTCTCCTAGTTGTTCGTCCCAATTGAGACTTACACCTTGGCATTCGGGGCATCGTTTTATATTTGACATTTTTTGTTTTTGGATGGTTGTTTTGGAGTTTTAGTTTATATCTTAGAATGTTAATAGTAAGGTTTATAAAGTTAATTGGGAAAGGTTTTTAAAGGTTTTGGTGGTGGGTTGGGTTTGTGTATAAGGTCTTAATTTAGGAGGACTTTTTAAACAAAAGATATAAAAGGTTTAAGTGATTTTATATATAATGGTTAGAGAAAAAAGGTGTCTGAAATTCACAGGTTATCTCTATATGCCTGATGAAGGAGATAAAGATAATTACAAAACATTAAGGGATTATATTTCTAAGACTGCAGGTAGGATAGAAATTTTTGATGAACATAATAAAAAAATGATGATTAGACCCTTTGCCTTTAGCAATCTTGGACAAATGCTCAACAAGATTATGACTATTTACAGAAAAAGGATTTTGAAGAGGTTGCCTTCAAGAAAATAAACTTTAGGGAGTACAAATATGAGAGATGTTATTATGGATGAATAACAAGAATTGAGGAAGTTTCTGTTGTTTGTCCTAAGCGTAGGTCTCCCTATTGGAATAGACATTGTAGAGAAAAGAAGAAATAAAAATTGGAAGTAGGAACTATGAAAGAGATTAGATTTATAGATTTATTTGCTGGAATTGGAGGGTTTAGAATAGCCTTAGAAGAAAGTGGAGCTAAATGTGTTTTCTCATCTGAATGGGATAAGCAAGCTCAAAAAACTTATCAGGATAACTTTGGAGAAATGCCTCAGGGAGATATAACTAAGATAAAAGAATCAGAAATTCCTGACCATGATATTTTGTGCGGAGGTTTTCCTTGTCAAGCATTTAGTATTTCTGGGAATCAAAATGGTTTTGAGGATACAAGAGGCACTTTATTTTTTGATATTGTGAGAATAGCAAAGTATCATCGACCAAAAGTTTTATTTTTAGAAAATGTAAAAAATCTACAAAGACATAATCATGGAGATACATTAAGAATTATTTTGAGGATATTGGATGAAATAGGTTATACTGTTTTTTATAAGATATTGGTAGCAAGTAATTATGGTGTTCCTCAAGCACGAGAGAGAATATACTTTGTGGCATTTAGAAAAGATTTGGGTATAAATAGCTTTGACTTTCCTAAACCTACAAATAGGGCTATTTATGTAAAAGATATCCTAGAAGATGATATTAAAACTCAGAAATATGTGGTAAAAAGAGAGGACGTTAAATTTTGGAAAAAAGATGAATCTCATTGCTTAAAACCTATACAAATAGGGCAGATTAATAATGGGGGGCAGGGCGAGAGAATTTATAGTATTAATGGTCATGCAATAACTCTTTCTGCATATGGTGGAGGAGTTGCTGGTAAAACTGGTGCATATCTTGTCAATGATAAAATTAGAAGATTATCTCCAAGAGAATGTGCGAGAGTGCAGGGGTTTCCAGAATGGTTTAAAATAGAGGTAAGTAGGGCTCAAGCGTATAAACAATTCGGTAATAGCGTTTCTGTTCCAGTTATAGGTGCTATATTTAAAGAAATTTTATATACTCTGAAAAATAAAGATAAGTTAGATAAAAATATAAATATTAACAGAATAACTTATGACTACTCAACACAGACCAGACTTATCGAAGCTTAAGGGTATGAATGAAAGGCAATTATTTGGTTCTGAAACTGCAAAAGGAGGTTTTAGAAATGAAGAGGAGGTTATTTCTAAATTCAATAATTGGAAGAAAGATAAGGTTGCACAAGAATGGCTCACTACTATGAATTATATTATAGATGACATTGAGTATGTTAAGGCTGTAAGAATTATGGGTAGCTATAAAACAGATGTGCAAGTTCAAGTAACAATTAAGATTAAACGGGCTATTGATTGCGAAAACTTATCAATTAAATTAGTTAGTAATCCTCAAGGATTTAATCAAATAGACAAGAGAGAAATTGATAAGTATATCAATATGTGGAATATTCCAAATGATATAGAACACATTTTAAGACTATTCACTGGAAAGATTGAGCCAAAAAGTAAAAAAAACTTAAAAGACCCAAGAAGAACTCTTTTAACAGAAATGAGTTCTAAAGATCAAAGAAAGATACTTAATTTCTTTAATAAAAATAAGATACTCATTATTTCAGATGTTTTGAAGGGTAGGGGCAGATTTTCAGCAGGTTGGATGTTGGTGATATTAAAAAAAGATAGTGATAGTTATGAATGGGTGTTAAAAGATATTAATACTGTAATGAATATATTTGGTCAGGGGGAAATAAGAATAACAAATCTAGGGAGTTTAAAGATTGGAGAAATAGGGATGCAAAGGAAGGGTGGAGATGGCGGGAGAGATTCTGCAAAAATGCTTCAGTTCAAAATAAATCCTTGCTTATTATTTAAGAGATAAAAATATATTTTTTCTTAAATAAAATTATTCCTTGATCAAAACCGCTTGAACCATTCCCTCTTGAGATGGTCGGTTAGTGATACGGGCTTTTCCTAGTTCGGTTTCGATTATTGCGGATTTTAGTAAGAGGTTTTGACGGGCGAAGAAACGGTTTGATGGGGTTTCTAAGACGTTTTTGATTTTGGCTTTTGTTGCTTTTTTTGTTTCTGGGTTGATGATGTTTGCTTCTTGGGTTGATAGTAATACATTTTTTTTGTTTCCGCCCATGGTCCTGAGGGTTTTCTGCTTTTCAGTACGTAGTTTTACTTTTCTTTCAATACCTGGGAGGTTATCTTTGGTTTTCTTTTTCTGTTTATGATATTTTCCTCCAGATATTTTTCTACCGTATGCCATAGTGGATTTGAGAAAAAATTGTATTTAAACCTTTGGGTGTGGCAAACTGTTAGGGATTATAGATCGTCTAGGCTGGTAAGATTGGAATCTTTTTTGTTTGGTAGGTTGTTTGGTAAAATGTTTTGAGGGAGTGGGTCGCTAGTTCTAACTTCCTTATAATTTGGTTGTGGTGGATTATAGCTTTGCGACATTAGATAAACGACTGATGTTCCTCCAATGATTAAACCTAATCCGAATCCCACTAATGCACTATTAAATTTTATGTTAAGTATGTAGCTAATTGGACCCTCTGTTGTTTCTCTTATGATATCTTCTCTTATTTTTTCAAGAGGTTTCATGGGAGAAGTTGGATGGTGTGCTCAGAAGAGACATATGTCGTAGGCAACCATAAATTAGTTCGTGTGTAAAATCGAACTAATTGGATGAAAAAAGAATTAAT
>NZDU01000024.1 GCA_002688875.1 Candidatus Pacearchaeota archaeon
GCCATTATATGGCATTGAGATTCAGATAGTGAGTGCGTTGTTGTTAATTGGGTCGGCGTATTTGTTGACGAATGATGCGGTTTGTAAGGTTAGGTTTGATTGAGAAATGAATTAGTTAGTTTTAATCTTTTAAAACAACAAAAATCTGGGGGATTTTTGAGCATTAAAAAATGAATGAACACTTAATCATTTTTCAAAACAACAAAAATCTGGGGGATTTTTGAGCATTAAAAGATTAAGAATCTTTTAATACAACAACATTAGTCATTCCTCTTCTTTTTCTCTCGACAATTTCTTTGCCTTCTAGTCTGTCGATGATTCTTGTCATTTTGGCTTTTCCGAAACCTGTTTTTTCTATTAGGTCTGCCTGGAAGATGGCTTTGTTTTCTCTTATTAAGTTTAGAACTTCTTTTTCTTCGGGTTTTAATTCTGTGAGGTTGATTTTCTTTTTTTCTGGTTTTTTGTGGATGGTTTTTGTTTTAGTTTGAATAATTAATTTTTCATGGGGTTTGGCAAAGATTAGAATTATTGCTACTATTACTAGTAAGATTATGGTGACTAGGGACATGTAATACATATTGTTGAAAGATTGATGATAGATGCAATCGTCTTCGGTGCAGGAATCTGTGTTCATATCTTTTATTATTGAATTGAATGAAGTGATGTTGAAGATTAATAATAAAGAGACTCCTAATAGAATGTATCCGACGTATCTATTTTCCATGGAGTAATAGTTGATTTGAGGTATAAAAATGTTGTGGATGGTGAAACTAGTTTCACAAAAGAATTTATATAGTTTTAGAGTAGTTTGGTTATCATATAAATGTTTAAATAACATGATAGGAAGATAGAAAAATGGAGAATAATGAGAATCGTTTGATTGGATTGATGTTGTTGATAATTGTGTTGAGTTCGGTTGTGTCGGTGATTACTTATGAAATTTTGGAAGATAAGAGTGATGAGGAGTTGATTGCTGAGTTTTATTCTGTGGAGAGTGCTGTTTCAGTTAGTCCGCATCATATAAGAAAAGGAATGGCAAAGGGAGATGATAGTTTTATTTTGGTTGACTTGAGGAGTCAGGAAGAGTATGAAGAGGAGCATATTGTGGGGGCTGTGAATATTCCGGCGTATAAGGATAGGGATCATTCTGATTATGGAGCTATTGAAAGGATTGTTGGTTCGTTTGAGGAATTGAGAGAGGAGAATTTGGGTAAGGATATTATTGTTTATTGTTATAGTGGGCCTTGCATGACGGGGAGGAAGGTTGGGAAGGTTTTGGTAGATAATGGGATTTATGTTAAGCATCTTGGGATTGGATGGAATGAGTGGAGATATCATTGGAGTATTTGGAATCATGCTCATGAATGGAGTGAGACGGATGTTTTGGATTATGTAGTTAGTGGAAGTGAGCCTGGGGAGATGGAGGGAGTTAAGAAGGTTAAAGGGTGTGGTGTTGATGAGGGAGGGTTGGGTTGTTAGATGGTAAGAGAAGTAATTGTTAGTTTTCTGGAGTTGTTGACTTTAGTTTCTAGTATAGCTCTTGGATTATTGGTTTTTTTATTTATTTTGAAATTTGTTTTTGGGATTAAGACTAGATTGTACGATGGCATTGTGCATTTTTTGCAGGATAATTATCTTGTTTTAGGTTTTATTGTTTCGCTTACGGCGATGTTGGGAAGTTTGTTTTATTCTGATGTGATGGGGTATGATCCTTGTAGGTTGTGTTGGTATCAGAGGATTTTTATGTATCCTCAGGCGTTTTTATTTTTGATAAGTATGAAGGTTAAAAACAAGGCTATAGTTGTTAATAGTCTTGTTTTATCTGTTATTGGGGGATTAATAGCTCTTTATCATTATATGATGCAGGTTGGGGTGGTTCCTGAAGGTGGGTGTGATGTTGTTGGATATTCGGCTAGTTGTTCGGATTATTTTTCGGTTAGTTATGGGTTTATTACTATTCCTATGATGGCGTTTATTGCTTTTTTGATTTTGATTTTTTTGGGATATGGGAAGGTTAGGGAGAGGTAAAAGTGGTGGAAGCAAGGTTGGGAGAGGTAAGTTTTATAAATAGAATGGAATTGATTGTAAGATGAAAGTTAAGTGTGAGAAGTGTGATAGGGAATTTGGTACGTTTGAGGGACTTGCTAGTCATGAGAGAGATAAGCACGGGGTTGTTAAGGAAGTCGAGAGTGGTAAGAAGATGAATTATAAGTATATTTTTATTGGGATAGGGGTTGTTATTTTGGTTTTGGTGTTGTTTAGTACGCCCATTTTTGATAGAGGTCCTGGGAAGTATGATGAATTTGCTAATTGTTTGACGGAGAGTGGTGCTAGGATGTATGGGGCTTATTGGTGCTCGCATTGTCAGGACCAGAAGAAATCTTTTGGGAAGAGTTGGAAATATGTTGAGTATATTGAGTGTTCGTTGCCTAATAATGGTGGGCAGACGCAGGCTTGTATAGCTGCTGGGATTGAATCTTATCCGACATGGGAGTTTGCGGATGATAGTAGGCAGTCAGGATTTGTTTCGCTTGAGCAGTTGAGTGAAAAGAGTGGGTGTGAGTTGCCTAGTTGAAATCTTGATTGACCGAAAACTTTTGCATTTTGTGTGTAAAATACTGCAAAAGTTTCCTACCCGGACTTTTGTTGAATCCCCTTGTAAACCACCAAGTCCCTCACGTAAAACAAAAGTCCAGTGACCGAAAATCTTAAATACTTCATTGTATAAGTTTATACAATGATAAAGAACAATATATTGCACTATCCGAAGTTAGATTCTATACTAATGGTAGAAAAGGCGATTCAAGATTTTGAAGACCATCCTACTAGGATGGAGTTGTGGAGGAGCTTGCCAAAGCAAATGCAGTACCAGACATTTAAACTTATTCTTGATTACTTGGAAAGATCTAACAAGATAATGTTTGAAGAAGACAAGATTATATGGATATTTGCTAATAATAAAAAGCTCAATGAATTGATTCAGGGAGCTATAAGTGTATGAAAGAATTTATTATTCAATTAAGTGAAAACCTATTTAATACAAAAATCGAGATTGAGAATGAGTTACGATGGAATAATAAATCTAATGTGGAATTGTATTCTTTGATTACAAAGACCATAGATTTTCTGAAGCAGAATAGGAAAGGAGAATCAATTTCAAAAAAATTGCCTATCTATAAATATTTCAATAAAACTTATGGGATTAACAACCTATTTTTAATAAAAATATCTAAGGAGGGCAGAGCTTTCTACACTCATGTTTCTAAAGATCAGTATAAGATATTACAAATCATTTTAGAGATTCATGAAACCCATAAAGAATATGAAAAGAAGGGAGGCTATACTAAACATTGATATTTTAAGATGGTAAGAGAAATAGAATATAAGGGTGAAGGGTTTTGTAAGAAATATAATGCGTGTAATACTGAAATGATTGGTAGTGCTATTCAATGAAAAGAGATAAGGTAAATTCCATTTTAGGAATTGTTGTGATAGTTTTGTTTTTTATATTGTCTTCTTATTTGATACAGAAGGATTTATTGGGATTGGAAGGAGTTATTGGTAAGGATTATCTTAGTGCCTCATTGTATGTTTTGATTTTGGTTGTTTCTATTGTGGTGGCTCCAGTGAGTGCTTTGCCTTTGCTTCCGATTGCGTCGAATGTTTTTGGGTGGTTTGTTGCTGGATGGTTGAGTGTTATGGGATGGTTGATTGGATCGGCGATTGCTTTTATTTTGTCTAGGAGATATGGTAGACCATTGGTTGAGAGGGTTGTTAGTTTGGGTAAGATTGAGAAGATCGAGAAAATGATTCCTGAAGAGAATTTGTTTTGGAGTATTGTGTTTCTTAGGATGAGTGTTCCGGTGGATATTTTGAGTTATGTTCTTGGGCTATTTAGTCATGTGAAATTTAGAACTTATATGTTGGCTAGTTTAATTGGGATTATTCCTTTTGCGTTTTTGTTTTCGTATCTTGGAACGTTGGGAATTTATTACCAGCTTTTGGCGTTGTTGATTGCGTTAGTTATAATTCTTGTGGGGGTTTTGGTTAGGAAGAAGATAGTTAGATGAAGATAGGATTAGTAGATTGCGCCTTATAGAGGATTTTGGTGGTGAGTGATTGGAATTTGAATATTGTTAATCTTTTTATGAGGAATTAGAACATAAGCCGTTTTTGGAATTAAACTTTTAGATACTTGATTAGAGTCTGAAAAATTGAGAGGATCTCTTTTTCTTTTAGGAATATTAAGAAGACCACAAAGATCTTTTGCTTCTTCTTCAGTAAGGTCGAACTTTATTATGTCTATTGAATCAACAAATTTCTCCCTACATTTATGGTAAAATTCTACAGCAGAATATCCATAACGATCTGAACTTGATGTTGATCCTGGATCCCTATAAACTAAAAAAGGATTAAGTAATTCACTTGGCTTTCTTGAACTCATCTTTATACTTATCAAGGTCTTTTGAGGCTTTTGATATTGCCTCGCTTAGGGCTTTTTTGGCCGTTTTGCCTTCTGTGACAATTTTTAGTCTTATGGGTTTACTGTAATGGTCTTTTCTCCAAGCGCCTAGTTTGACTTTATCATCTTTATTTAGGTAAACTCTTACTAACTCGGCTACGGTTTGGTTGTCCATTGTTACTTCTAGATCGTTTTTTTCGTCTTTGATTATTTCAATATTCATGATAAATTGAGAGAATTGGGGTTTAAAAAAGTATTGATTTTGAACTTATTATTAAAACAACTCATCGTCAAATTCATCCTTAGAATATGGATCTTTCTTTTTTTCTTCCTGGTAATTGTTGTTATTGTTAATGTTATCTTTGTCTTCGAGAAGTTCGCTACCGCCTAGATATTGATCGACGTCTTTTGATTCTCTTTCTCTTAGTTCTTTTAGTGCTTGTTGTCTTTGTTCGATTAATTGTTTTTGTTTTTGTTCAGCAAGTTGTTTTTCTTCTTGTTCTTGTTGTTGTTTTTGTTCGGCTTTTAGTCTGTCGCTTTCTCTTAGGGCTTCTAAGAAACGTCTTCTTTCTTCGATCTTTTCTTGTTCGACTTTTTGTTCTTCTTTTGTTACTTCGATTTTTTTTCTNTGGATTTTTTGTAAGTCGCCTATTGTGACTCTTTCGGAGTCTTTTCTNATGTCGAAGTCTTTTACTCCTTGNTCGGATATGAATTCTTTANNNANNTCNGNCTTGGTATCCAGNGAACCNNNGTTCCCTNGATGCAACCCTCCGGAGATAGAATCTTTTTCTTCAATTACTTCTTCTGGTTCATAAGGTTCTAGTTCTTCTTCGGGGATGACTTGTAATTCTTTTCCTTCTTCATCTAAAAGAGAAGGTTGTGAATCATCTATGAGTTTGTATTTTTCTATTTCTGATTGTTTTGTTAGTTTAATTTGGAAGAATTGTTCTAATTTTTTAATTAAGGTTTCTGCATTTTCTGGGAGCTTGGCTTTTTCTACCATTTGGATAGAGGTTTCGGATTCTCCTAATGAGGTTGCTAGTTGTTGTTCTGAAAGGCCCTTTCTTCTTCTGTTTTTTGTGATGTCCCAGTGGAAATTGTCCAAGAGGTTAAGTTTTTCTACTTCGGGCATTTCTAATTGGGGGTTGCTGTCTAGCTCGTTTAGTTTGTCTTCTCTAAAGAAAGTTTCTTTCGCTTGAGGGTCTTTGATTCCTGAGAGGCGTTTCATACGATCGTAGACATTTACTGTTTGTTCTGATTCTTTTAGTTGTTCTGAGTCTGGTTTTTTAATTATAGGAATGTTTTCTACTATTGAACATCTTTCACATAATGTTGCCATATGACCTTCGTAGATTCCATCGAACAGTCTTACTTCTTCGTTGTTTGCTTCGCATATTTCACAGCTTTTTGCCATTATATATTTATTATATGAAATTGCTTTTTATTGTTATTTGTTGTGAGAAATATATTTTAAATAGGGATTCGTTTCATAAATGGATTGATTCTGGATTATTGATTGAGATATGTTTTTCTATTTTATCTAGGTCGATTTGAGAGTCTATTTTTTGGTTTTTGTTTATGATTATTGAGGGAGATGATTGGATGTTATAGGACTGTTTGAGATTGTTTATGATCCTTGAGTCTAAGTTGATATCAAATGAATAAATGTGTACGTTTTTGTTTTTTTCGCTGACGAAGTCAAGTAATCTTCCAACTCTTTCGCTTTCGTCTAAATCCTTTTTGAGATTTGAATAGAAGAAGAGGATTGTAGTTCTGTTTTGGTTACATTTTTCATTATATTCATTAATAAATTCAAAATGTTCTAATTCCACTAAACTATAGAATCTTTTTCTGAAGATTACTTCGTCATCATTTTTACCTAATCTTTCTTCTAAATCCCCGATTGATGCGCCTTGAAAACCTAAATCTTTGGAGATTTTTATGAAGTTATTTGTTGAACAGATATCTTCGTCAAATAACCTGTAATTTAACTTATCTTCAAATATTGAATATGAGGTTCTATCTTGAAGATCTGAGACTCTGTTGAGCTGGATTGAGAGAATGGTAGAGGTGATTACAAATCCATTTATAAAAATGATTGATCCTATCATTAATGCTAAAANGTATCTTCTTTTGCTTTGAATTTGTCTCATAATTATGTCTGTTTGAAAGTATTAATATAGATTTATGTTCCAAAAAGAGGGTTTTGTATTGTTTAATCCCAGCTTACTTTTTTGTTGAAGACGACGTAAATAATCGAGACTACCCACCATATTCCAAATAAAACTGCGAAAAATATTAGGAATAATGGTAAATTTATAAGCAGAGATTCTGATCGGTTTATTTTTTTTGATGCGTATCTGAGGTAGACTAATATTACTATGAAGAAAAGTAAGAGGAAGAGTAATGGGGTGTTTGAGATTATTTGAAAGAATATTCTTTCTATTAAGTATGAATTAATTTCAAATTGGTTTAGTATTTCGAAGTTTATGCTTTTATAATAAAGTATTTCTTTGATGGATTTGACGGTCATTTTATATGAGTAATATATGATCATGAAAACTGATATGAAGATGCTGATCCAGGCTATGGGGAGAACGAAAAGGCCCATGTCGCCGTATTCTTTTCCGAAAAGTTTCCGGTACTTTAACATGTTTCTTAGTAGGCCTGCGTACCATCTTCTTCTTTGTTTTAATAAATCTAAGAACGTTCTTGGGGGAATTGTAAATGCTGGAGCTTCTGGGGCGTTTTCTATTTTGTATTTGTAGTATTGGATTCTTAGTGCCATCTCTAAATCTTCGGTGATGTTGTCTTCATCGTATCCGCCATGTTTATCGAAAAATGATTTTCTGTATGCTGAGAAAGCTCCGGGAGTTATGTGAATTGCATTAAGTGCTGCGAAGGTTTTTCTTAGAAATAATCCGGTTAGATATTCTATGCTTTGGATTCTTTGAATGAGAGTTTTAGTTTCACGAGTTACCATCGCTGGAGTTACTGATGTGACCTCTGGGTTTTTGAAATATCGGGTCATGTTTATTAGGCTATCTTTGTGGACAGTTGTATCTGCATCCATGGTGAAAATTATCTCGCCTTTTGATTCTTCTATGCCCCTGTTTAATGCCTTTCCCTTGCCACCATTAACTTTTTGTTTTAATATTTTTACTATGTCGCTTTTGTATTTTAAAGCATTCTCAAATGTTTTATCATTGCTCCCATCATCTATAACTATTATTTCTAATTTGTTTTTTGGATAATTGGAGCTTAATATGGAATCTAGGGTTAGGGCTATTGTTTCGCCTTCGTTGAAAGCTGGAATAATAATTGAGACTAGAGGGAGTTCATTGTCTTTGAAAAAAGGTCTTTCTTTTTTTGAATCTGCTAGAAAAGTTAAGATATAGAAAGTTGTTGCGACTAATCCGATGTAGATTGATGTGTAGATTACATAAATGATAAAAGACATGAATGACTCTAGAAATGTTTGTTTATTAGTATTGTTGTATTAGGGTAAATTTTAGGAAGGAATAGAAATGTTTTTATATAATTAATTCTTATTTTTTATTAAAGATGAGAGTTGAAATATGTTTGTTGGTGTTTTTGCAGATATTGGTTTTGGCTAGTTTGGTTTTTGCACAGAGTGGCTTTGAGGGGGAATTGAATTCGTTTGTTGGAGCTAATAGAGAATGCTCAAAATATCCGGAGAATACTATGTTAGATATTAATATTAATGAGAAGGTTGATATCTCTAAATTTATTGAGGAGTCTTGTCCTAATGGAATAGGGTTAGTGGATACATATGATTCTGAGTGGAATCCTCTTATTGAATTTAAGGATGATGTATTTGTTTGTAATCTTGAGGAAGGATGTATTGCTGAAGTCTATTGTTGTCCCTATGATGAATGTGTTAATAATGAAGATTGCAGGAATGCAGTTGGTGTTCTTTCTAGATGTACGGTGGCTAGTTGTGATGAATGGGGAGAAGGATACAGGTGTGATATTAATAGACTGACTGAAAAAAATATCTCTTATCAATATAATAGGTTTAATTATTGTACTGGAGTTAATTCATCTAATTATAATTATAAATTAGGTTTTGTAATGATTGTTATTATACTTGTAATAATTTATTTTAATAGATCTAGATTGGTCGGGAAGAGATAGGAGAAATTATTTCTTAAGATGTATTGTTATTAGAGCCCTCGCTTTGCTCGGAATCTTCTGGACTTTCCAGAACAGCGGAGCTATTCTGTAAATCTGAGGAATCTTTGGATCCCTCTGGATCATCCAGGATTATTTTCTGATCCTGGAGATGAAAATAATCGAAAAAATCATCGCTTAGTTTGAGTTCTTTGGTGTGGCCTATCTTTTTGGCGGTTAAGAGTCCGATGGAGGTGAAGGTTTTGATGTGGTCGTAGGCTTTGTTTCCTCTGATTTTTATTATGACTGATTGTTTTACTGGTTGTTTGTAGGCTATTACTGCGAGGGTTTCTTGTTCGGCTTTTGTGAATTCACTGGAACCGGTTGCTAGTTTGTTGATCATGCTTACGTGTTCTTGGCCTACGTCCATTTTCCACATGTTATCTCTGTGAAGTATTTCGATTGCTGAATCGTTGTTTTGGTATCGATCTATTAGTTTTTCGATTAGTTCTTTTAGCATTAATGGGTTTACGTCAGTTAGTAAAACGAGTTCTTGGAGAGTTAGGTATCTTGCTGAGAGGAATAGGGCTGCTTCAATCTTTTTTGTGTTTTCTAGGTCTGTTGATTCTTCTAATTCGGTTATTGTTTGTGAGGTTACTTGGTTTTGATCTTCCATTGAATAGGGAATAATCAGAGAGATTTAAAGGTTTTGCCAATAGATTGATAATGTTTAAATAGTGAAATGGGTGTTTACTAGGACTTGGAAAATGGTGAAAATTAAAGCTATAATATTTGATATGGATAATACTTTGCATGATGCGGAACATTTAAGTGAATTATCTATTCCTGAAGTTGTTCAAGAGATGATTGATCGTGGAGTGAAGATTTTGTTAGAAGAAGGTATTGAAAAATTTAGAGAACTTTTAAAAAATGATCCTAGAAATAAATTTGATAAATTAGCTGAAATGTATAGTCTTGAGAATAATGGTGAGATAATGGAGGCTGTAAAGTTTGTATATAAACATCCTCGCTTGGATAATATGAAGATTTTACCTGGAACGTTACCTGCTCTAAAAGAATTAAAAGGAAAATTTAGATTAGTATTATTAAGTCAAGGACAACCGGATAGTCAAAATAAAAGAATTGATGTCCTTGGGATTAGAGATTTTTTTGAATTTATATTAACTCCAATGACTGGTGAAAAGGCTAGGGCTTTTGATGAAGCACTTGGTAGATTAAATCTACATCCTGAAGAAATTTTCGTTGTTGGAGATAGAACTGATGGAGAGATAAAAATAGCTAATGATTTGGGTATGAAGACAGTTAGATTTAGGTTTGGTAAGTACGGTAAATTGGAAGCTAGAGATGATAGTGAAAAGGCTGATTTTGAGATTAAAGATTTGAGAGAGTTGTTGGATATTGTAAATGAATAGTGAGATTAGATGTGAGGGATTGAAGGTAGTTACGATTGGTGGGGGGAATGGGACGGCGGCTATACTTGAGGGGATGAAAAAGTATACGGATAATATTACTACGATTGTTGCGGTTACGGATACTGGGAGAAATACGGGGAGGATTCGGAAGGATTTGGAGGTTTTATCTCCTGGAGATACAAGGAATTGTTTAATTGCTTTGGCTAACTCTGAGAAGTTGATGTGTGATTTATTTCAGTATAGGTTTGATAATGGGCATTTGGAGGGTTATAGTTTTGGGAATTTATTTCTCGCAACTTTGACTAAACTTACTGGGAGTTTTGAGAAGGCTGTTGAGGAGGCAAGCAAGATATTGAAGTTGAAAGGTAAGGTGCTTCCTGCTACTTTTGATATGGTGAATCTTTGTGCGGAGTTGGAGGATGGTAGAGTGTTAAAAGAAGAGGATGAAATTATTGATAGGCATAATCCTGAGGTTTATTTGAGGTCTCCCATAAAAAGGGTTTTTCATGAGCCAAAACCTAAGGTGAATCCTAAGGCCGTTGAGGCTATTAAAGAAGCGGATATTGTTGTTTTGTCTTCTGGGAGTTTGTTTACTAGTTTGATTGGGAATTTGTTGATAGAGGGAATGCGCGAGGCGCTTTATGAATCTGGGGCAAAGATAGTTTATGTTTGTAATATGATGACGCAGATTTCGCAGACTCATGAGTATAAGGCTAGTGATCATTTGAAGCAAGTTATCAATTATTTGAGGGAAAAGCCGGATTATGTTATTGTTAATACGAAGAATCCTGCTGGGCATTTGATTGAGGCGTATAAGAAGGAGCATTCTGGAGTTGTCGAGAATGATTTTGATAATCTTGAGAAGATTGGTGTTAAGGTGATTGCGGAGGATGTTTTGGATGAAGGTGCTGAGAAGAAACCTTTATGGGAGAAGTTGGATTTGTTGAGGCATGATCCGGATAAGATTGCGAGGGTGTTGGTGGGGTTGGGGGGTTGTTAGGGAAGAGTTATGTCTAAGTTTCCTGAGTCTCTTAGGAGAGGATAGGTCTCAAGAATATTGATTGGCTCATTTAGACTAAATCCATTCAAGGCGTAATCTAATATCTTATGAGATTGATTCTTTTTAGTTTCTTTTATTTTTGGTCTTCTTAAATGTACTTCTAGTACATCTCTTCTCAAAGCTTCCTGATAAGCTTGCCAAACTCCTTCTGAATCATTTACTTGATATGCGAAAAGTACATCTATTGGTTTGTGTTTTGAATCTCCTCTTATAACTCTTTTGTTTCTAGCGAAATAGCTTTGTTGGGTTACTTCTGTAAAACTCCTGCTCTCAGTTATTGCGTTTGGAAAAAGCTGTTTAACATATCCTAACTGTTCTTCTAACATATTATATTGGTGACTTGTTATCTCGCCCTCTTCGACACGTCTTTTGTAGTACTCTAAGTATATCTTTAGAGGTGTTGGGAGAAATATTTCTAGTTGTTTATTTGGGTTGGCTCTTCTTAAGACTATGTCTGTACCGATCCAGTCTCCTCCAAGAGCTCCTCCGAATCTAAAGACCGCATTATTTTCTTTATCTATTACGGGAACTAAATCATTACCAATAGCTTCAACTAATTTCTCGTCAATTGTTCTCCAGGATGCTGTAACTGCATAGACTCTTCCTTGATCTTGGTTTTTTCTAGATGATACCATTTTATTTAAGTACTTATACTACTAGATTTTTCTCAGGTTATTTAAAGGTTTTTATTTTGGTCTGATAGAAAATATTTTAAATATATGAGTGTTTTAATTGTTGTATAGTTTTCATGAGACTACAAAACTTTATAAATGATTTAGACGACTAATTGACGGTGTATTCTAAGATGGTAGATGAGATCGACGAGGAAGGAACTGAAAAAGGACTTTTTTACATAACTACGTTAGGTATTATTTTTGATACTAGAACAAAGAAGATTCTTATTGGAAGAAGGGAAGGTGACCCTTTGACTGAGGAACTTACTTGGAGTTTTCCAGGAGGTTCACCAGGTGATGGGATTGACTTGGAAAGAGGAGTTGAGATTGAAGTTGAGAGAAAAACAGGATTTAAAGTAAAAAATCTTGGATCTGTATTTTCAAGATTTTTTAAGGAAAACAAAAAAGTAATAATCATATATTATCTTTGTGAAGTGGTTGGAGGTGAAGAAAGCGTAGGTGCTAGCTTTAAGGAATTGAGATGGGTAAAGCCCGAGGAATTAGAAAACTATTTTACAACATCTCTAGATCCTAGGCTTATGGAATATCTATTACATTTAAGGTAATCTTTATTTAATTTTAAATCTCAAAATAGCTCCGATACCGCCGAGGTTGAAGAATTGTTTGCCTTCGTCTGTGTCCATTGAGATTAATTCGGTTTTTACTGCAGTTTCTGTGGCTTTTTTTTCTAGGTCTCTTATTAGTTTTTTATCGAGTTTTTTTGAGAGGAATAGTTTGTCAACTGCTCCGATTTTTAGTGCGCTTTCTACTGGTGATTGGCCGTAGGCTGTTTTGTCTTTGTCTTTTCCTAAAAGGTTGAAGAAATCTTCCATGAGTTTTTTTTCTTGGTATATTTCTTGTTTGGCTAGAACGTCTGCTGAGTCTTCTACTAGAAGTTTAAGGCCGTGTTCGTCGGCGTAACCGATGTCTTTGACGGCTATTACTTTTTCTTTTAGTTCTGTAACTAATTGGCCTTCCTTAAGAAAGTCTTCTTTTGTTGGTCCGGGGCCTCCGACTAATATTCCTTTTAATTCTTTTAGATGGAAGAATTCGGTTTTTGCTACTTCGGCTATTTTTCTGAAGAATTCTTTTGCCATGTTGTCTCTGATTCTTGAGTATCTTGCGGCTGATTGACCTCCCTTGTTTGTTTTTCCTGGGATGAATGATTCGAAGTTTTGTAGAACTTTTATTTTTTTTCCTATTAATAATCCTAGAGTTGCTTCGTTTCTTTCTATGACTATTAGCCCGAATACTTCTTTGACCTCTAGCATTTCTTCTAACGGATCGATGACGAAGGTTTGATCACATCTGTATAATCTGACTCCGAGTTCTTCTGGGGGTTCGAAAGCTTCTGCGATGAAGTCGCTTTGCCCTTCAACTTTGGAAACGTTTCCTGCGAAAAGAGCCACTCCGTTTTTTGGGGCTTGTTTCATTCCTTTTGTGATTCTTATTAAAGATTCTAGAGCTTCTTGGACATTCTTTTTGGTTGAGGTTGATTTTATATTTGCGGCGGTTGACTTTTCTGATTCCATTTGTTTTGTTATAAGATTTATATCAAATCCGGCAGGTACGTAAACCGTAATAAGCTCGGTGTGCCTAGCTCTGTAATCTTTGATTTTTTTAGCAAAATCTTCTAGGTCTGTTTTTTGTTTTTCGTCTAATGCCATATTCCAGGACAACTACGTTTTCCTAGAAGCAACCTTTCCTTAGATTGCTGCTTCGCAGTCGTTTCCTCCTTATATAGAATAAGGGAGATGTTTTTATAGTTATTGTAATTATTTGTTATTTCTTTACAAATTCAACATTTTCAAGATCTTCAAATTCTTTATCTCCGGTTAGGAATTTTATCCCAAGTTCCTTCGCTTGAAAGTAAGATATACAATCTGTTGTTGACATCCTGGTTTCTTTGTTCTCATATCTGAATTTCATAGCCTTTTTTATTGATTCTGGGTTAACATGAAGGATATATTTTTTATACCTTGATAGATAAAAATCAGCTTTTGGATAGTTTTTTCTTAGAAGGATATATGAAAGTTCTGCAAAGATGAAATCATTGATCCTGATCTCCTTGTCAATATATTCCTTGTACTTTTCATTTCCTTCTATTATCTCGACTATAGCATAGGTATCATAAATAAAAATGTTATTATTCATCGTAAAGTTCTTTGTCAATTTCTCTCATCATCTCATCTATTGGTTGACTAAACTTAAATGATCCAAACATTTCTTTTAAAACATTATCTTTATCTGCCTTTAAATGGACAGTTATTTCATCTCCTTCTTTTATCTGTTCTCCTTCAATTGCATTTTGAGGCACGACTATTCCAAATGAATTTCCCCATCTTCTTAATTTAGATTTTATTTCGATCATTTTCTAATGTATAAACCGTATAATTATTATTTAAAACTTTGTTTTTATATAAATTACTATATAATAGTAACATAACATTAATTTTATAAAGTAAGATAGTTGTTGAATTTGGAGAATGATTAAGGAATTTAAGAAAAATAAGAAGTTAATTGTGGGTTTGATTAGCCTTGCTCTTCTTCTTTTTGTGGTTTATGCGAGTATTCCTTTTTTGAGTGCGATGTTGGGGGCGGCGATAATTGCTTATATTTTTTATCCTCTTGATAGGGCTTTGAGAAAGAGAGGGTTTTCGGCTCGGGGATCTGCGCTGACTATTCTGATAATATCGTTGATATTAGTTATTCTTCCGACGATATTTATAATAAATGGGTTGATTAGTCAGACGTTGTTGTTGCCGACTCAGTTGGATAAGGTGAATGAGTTGAAGGATAGAGTGAATGAGATGACTCCGTTTAATATCGAGATTGATTACGATAAGATAATTAATGAGATTACGCCGGTGTTGACTAGTTCGATTACGCCGATTTTTACGAATATTTTTAATGTGTTTTTTATACTTTTTTTGTTGTTTTTTTTGTTGTATTATTTGATACTTTATTCTGAGAATATTAAGGATATGTTTTATCAGTATTTGCCTTTTGGGAATCGAATTAATAATAAGATAATTAATAAGTTTCAGCAAGTTACGAATGCGACGATTATAGGAACGTTTTTGATTGCGCTTGTTCAGGGGGGTTTGTTGGCTTTGAATTTTTATATGTTGGGGATTCCTAATGCTTTGTTTTGGGGATTTGTGACGGCTATTTTATCTTTCTTGCCGATTGTTGGGGCGCCGATTGTTTGGGTTCCAGCTGCTGCAATATTTTTTATAACTGGAGAGATTGGTAAGGGGATTGTGCTGGTTTTGGTGGGTATTTTTATTAGTACGATTGATAATATTCTTCGTCCCATAATTAATGCTAAGTATGGAAGTGTTCATCCGGTTGTTTCTATAATTGGAATTTATATTGGTATTGTGCAGTTTGGAATTTTAGGGGTTTTTATTGGGCCGTTGATAATTGTTTATTTATTATTGTTTTGGGAGTTGTATAGGGAGGAGAGTGATACGTTTGGGGAGAAGAAGGATCGGAGGGTTGACGAGGGGTGGTGAGATGAGAGTTGGTGATGGGTGGGGAGGGGATGGTTGGTGATGGGATGGTTGGTGATGGGATGGTTGGTGATGAGTGGGGAGGGTTGATTTTTAGTAAGATATTTTAATACTAATTGATTTGTTTTTTAAGAGTGTGAAAATGAATCGGAGAAACTTAAGGGCTAGAAAAGTTGTGAAAGCTCTTGTTAATTATGGGTGTGTTATTGTGAGAAATACAGATCATGGAGTTATTGTTGAGAATCCTAGGAACTATAAATCTACTAATGTTCCGACTCACAGAGATATTTTGGCTGTTTGGATATATAATAATGTGTTGAGACAACTTGATATTGATAAAAAGGATTTTGAAAGGTTTTTAGAGTAGAATTCTGGAGACTAGTAGTGGCTCTTTTTGTTCTAATAGTTTTCTTTTTTCTGGATATGTTTCTAGATACATTCTTGCAGATTTCTTAAAGTTCTCCATTGCTTCATCTAAATTGTCTCCGAAATCTGCTATTCCTAGCTCTTCATTATTAACTACTACTACTTTTTTTCCATCCATATCTTCTTCACGAACAACGATGTTTATGCTGATGTTATTATCCTTGTTAACTAAATAACTATCTGATTCCATGTTTGTATTAATGTGTTCAAGTTTATAAAATCTGTTGTTTTATTGATTAAATCTCTTTAGAAAATCTTCCTCAGTAAAATGAAGTTTGCTTGGGATTATTATGCAGAAGGGTTCTTTGATGTTTTTGTTTTTTAGGTTTTTGAGAGTGTTGTAATAGATTTTTTCTTGGGATGTTCCGAGTCTTGAACAGATTAGTATTTTTGGTAGTTTAATGAATCTTTTGTTGATTGATTGTTGTAATTGTGTTAGGGCTTCTTTGCTTGATAGGTCGATGTCTATTAGGATTAGTGAATGGGAGTTGGATTTTTGGTTTTGGAGTACTAGATTGAGGAAGCTGTCGGGTTGGAAATTAGTTTCCCATTGGGGCATGCTTGCTATTTTGCCAAACTTGTAAAGTTGTAATCCTGTGAGAGAGATGGCGTCGAAGATACTGGAGTTGAATATTATTTTTGTTTTTATTTTTGCTTCTCGGCAATCTTCTAAGATAGTGGTGTGGGTTGTGGCGAATAAAGGGCTGCCATAAACTAGAAGGGCGATGTTTTGTTTTTTGGCCTCGCTTATTAGGAAATCTGATTCTACTTTTTTTCTGCCTAGACTGGTTAGTTTTCTTTTTAGAGATTTTTCTAGGGCGTTTTGAGAGTATGGGAATTTTACGGTGTAGTTTTCTAGATAGATCTTTTTGCATTTTTTGAGAGCTTGTTTGCCTTCTTCTGTTATTGAGTTTTGGTTTAGGCCTAGGCCGATTATGTATAGCATTTTAATTAAATAACTGTAAGATTTCTTGCTTTTTTAACTTTATGAATCTATCGCTTTTTTGTTGTAGATGGTATGAAAATTTTGTTTCATAACCAATGTTCTCAATTCTCTTTCCAGCTTCTCTTGCCGCTAAAATAGCTGGAACAAAATCGCCATCTGATGAGACTAAAACTGCAGTATCATAAGCGTCCTTATATGCATATTTTATGAGGTCAACGGCAAGGTGTATGTCATCCTCTTTAACTTGATATATTGTTTGTCCATGGATCTTTACTTTTTGCATTCTACATAATACTACTCTAAAACCTGGGATTCTTTTTAATTTTTCAAAAAATCTTTGTTGATTCTTGTACTTTTGTTTATTGAGATTACTATCTAAAGAACAATTGTAATAACAGACCTTTACTAGTCTCCTATTTCCTGTAATGTAGTTAATGAATTTTCTGTAATTAAAATCACTTAATTTTCTGGAGTTATTAATCATGTTTTTTAGAATATGGTAGTTATTACTGCCATCGATAAAAATCATCACTCTTTCAGTATTCTCCATTGTATTCATAGAATTATTCAGAACTATTTAAAACCCAGGTTTGCGATGCAACCCTGGGGTGTATATAATTAATTTAGATATTATGCGATTATAAATCTTTGGGTTTTCATTAATCATTGTAGTTTCCGGAAATTAGTTCGCCTATCAAATCCAGAAGATTTGATGGTGAAACTAAACAATAAAAGAATTAAGTGGGCGGTGAAAAAGGTGGTTTCTAAAGAATTTTCAACCAAGGAGGTAAGCGAGATATATAGCGTAAGTCAAAGGAGAATCCAAATGTTAGTGAAAAAATATAAACTAACAGGGAATTATCCTATTATGATAAAAGAAAGAAGACCTCAAATTTCGTTTTCAGATAAACAGATAGAGATTATTGAGCAAGAGCTCAATAATAGCCACTATAGAAATGCAGTTCATTTGAGATTACATATCAAAAAGAAGCGTGGTATAGAGATACCAAAAAACAAGCTACATAGATACCTTTTGGAAAAAGGTATAGCCAAAACTGATAAGAAAAAACAAAAGCAAAGAAAGTATTGCAGATACGAAAGAGATCATAGCTTCTCTTTAGGTCATATGGATTGGCATGAAAGTAAAATTAATGGTAAATGGGTTATTATCTGGATTGATGATGCTTCTAGGAATGTCATCGCTGGAGGAGAGTTTGATAATGCTAATACTGAGAACTCATTGCTTATAGTGAATGAAGCAATGATAACTGCAGAGGAAAGATACTCTGCAGTTTTGAGAGAACTTAATACAGATAGGGGAACTCAATTTTACAACTCCAAATTCAATGATAATGGAACAAGGCAAAAGTCTGAGTTTGAAATTGAGCTTGAGAAAAGAGGGATCAAGCATATCTTGTCTAGGAGAAACCACCCTCAGACAAATGGGAAGAATGAAAGATGGTTTAGAACATATGAGGAAAATAGGGGAAAGTTTAAATCATTTGATGAGTTTGTTAAATGGTACAATAACGGGATTCATTTAGGATTGAGTAGGACTGAAGGCATAACTCCTAATGAAGCAGTTTATCACAAACTGCTTCCTGAATCAATATTAGGATTATTTTGGAGGAGATTTGACTGATGGAAATCGAGAGTAAAAAGGTGTTGAAAGAAAAACGAAATAATATTAGGAAACTACAGTTTTCATTAATCATGGTTTAAGAAAGTATTATAAGGTTGTCTTGGTTGGGTAGATTATGAAAGAATCATTAAGTGATGATGATTATAGAAAGTATCGATGGTTTTTTACTTCTTCGGGTAAGTTGGTAGTTGGGGGGAAGAGTGATAGTCAGAATGAGTTGGTTATTGAGAATTTTTTGAAAGATGGGTATATGGTTATGCATACTTCTAAGCCGGGGAGTGGGTTTATGGTATTGGTTAGTGAGAAATGGAATAAGAAAGATTTGGAGGAGATGGCTGTTTTTTGTGGGTGTTTTTCGAAGCAGTGGAAGCTTTCTGTGAAGGGTAAGAAAATTAGTGTGGATATGTTTGAGGGTTCTGATGTGTTTAAGAAAAAGGGAATGAAAACTGGGACGTTTGGAGTGAGTGGTAAGAAGGAGAATTTTATGGTAGTTCCTGAATTGGTTTTGGTTAAGCAGAAGGGTTTGTTGAGAGCTGTTCCGAGGTGGAAAGGCATGGTTAGGAAGGATTATTATTTGGGGATCGAGGTTGGGAAGACGGGGAAAGGAGAAGTTGTTGATGTTCTGATGGGAAGGTTGATGAAGAAAAGAGTTAAGGTTTCGAGAGATGAGGTATTGAGTGCTATACCTAGCGATAGGTTGGAGATTAAGTGAATGAATTGAGGTAACTATGAAGTAGTTACAGATGGAAAGATTTAAATAAGGAAGGATAGTGAGGAAAGTATGGATTTAGAACCTTATATGGGATGGATAGAAGAGAATAGAGATTCATTTTATAGAATTGCTCGTAGGCGAGGACTTAGCTTACAAGAAGGTGAAGATATTTTTCAAGATACATTAATAAAATTAATTAGCTGTGATAATTACGTAGAGAGAGGTAAGTTTGATCATTTTTTTAGTCGTTCTTTTAGGGGCGTAATGCTTAATCTATTTAGGACTAAGAACAGGAGAATAAAGACGGTTTCTATTGATCCCACATTAGAAGAACCTGGAGAGATAGAGAGGAGATCAGATTTGGTATATATCTCTGATAAATTAATTGATAGCTTACCTGGAAATCAGCCACGAGCAATAAGACTCCATTACATTGAAGGACTAAGTTATTCAGAGGTTGGAAAAAGAATCGGCAAATCTGAGGAAGCTGTTAAATCTTTAATGACTAGAGGGAGAGAGAGCCTAAGAGGAAAGATGGAAGACAGACATAATAGGGCGGCTTAATTATATAAACTCCTTTTTATTTTATTAAATATGGCAAGTGTAAATAGACTCGAGATGCAGATTGGGAAGAAAGGATTGACTAAGGAGTTTCTTGAGGATGTTAAGAGAAGGTTTGAAGATAATAAGGTTAAGAATATTAAGGTTAGTGTTTTGAAGAGTGCTCGGGAGAGTAAATTGGAAGTTAAGAAATTTGCTGAGGAGATTGTTGGGTTTTTGGGGAATAAGTTTACTTATAGGATTTTGGGGTTTAGTATTTTTTTGAAGAAATGGCGGAAGGATCGAGGGTGAGAAGGGAATTGGTTTGGGAATAATTTTGGAAATGTTTATATAGGCTAGATTATATGTTGTGTGATGAAAAGAGGTTTTCAATTGTTGAGTGTTGTAGTATTGTTTGGGGTTTTGAGTATGAGTTTTGTTAGTGCGGGGTTGTTTGATGATATTGCTGGATGGTTTGGAGGGGGCGGTGATAGTGGGTTGAAGGGAGAGTTGAGAAGTGGTAGTTCTGGAGTTGAAACTGAAGGAGTTTGGGTTGAGGCTTGGAGAGGAAAGTCTGGTTCTGCTCGGAATTGTGTACAGGTTTGTGAAGCTGAGGGAATGGAAAGTGAGGCAAATGAGAGAGGGCAAGTTTGTACTTCTGGAGAGGCTACTATATCTGATGCTGTGGAAGAGTTAGGGGCTAGGATTTTTAAGTGGGGGTGTTGGCCTTATAGGTGTGGTGATGAAAGGCAATATTATAGTGATGCAGCTTCTAATAGGATAGTTGGAGCCTATTGTTATAAACCTGATCAAAAGAGGGATTATGATGGGACTGATGCTATTGCTGCTTGCCATTGTGTTGGGGAGAGGGATCCTGGAGAGACTAGTTGTACGGATAGCGATGGGGGGAGGAATTATGTTGTTAAAGGGACTACTTGTGTTGGGGATGATTGTAAGGATGATGTTTGTTCTGACTCTAATGTAAGTTACTTGAATGAATATTTTTGTGGGTCTTCTGATAGTAGGGATGATGAGCGTTATGAATGTCCTAGTGGTTGTAGTGATGGTGAGTGTGTTGAAGAGATAGTAGATGATAAATTAATTAGTCATTGGAGGTTTGAGAGTAATCTTGAGGATAGTGTTGGGGGGAATGATGGGGTGAGTTCGGATGTTAGTTTTAGTGAAGGGAAAATTGGGGAGGCAGGAACATTTTTTTCTGGTTTTCTTAATAAGCCTGTAGTTATGACTGTTCCTGATTCGGCTTCTCTTGGAGGGATAGACTCGGTGAGTATTGGAGGGTGGGTTTATGTGAATAGTTTTGGAGATTATAATACAATTGTTAATAAGAGGTATTCTTACCTTTTTACGTTAGATAGTAGTGGGAGGATTATGGTTTGGGGAGGGACTGGTTCTGCGTGGGGGGCTAGGGTGTTAACGTCTACGGGGAGAGTTGCTTCTAATGGATGGCATCATGTTTTGGTGACTTCTAATTCTGCTGGTTCTAAGGCTTATATTGATGGGGAGTTGGTGGGAAGTGGGGTGAGTATGGGGAGGATTGCAGATAATAATGATCCGCTTGAGATTGGGTATAGGAATGTTGAGGGGTATCAGCCATATAATGGGAAGATTGATGAATTGAAAATTTGGAGTAAGGTTTTGAGTGCGAGTGAAGTTAAGGAGGAGTTTGAGAGAGAAGAGGATAAAGGACCTTTAAAGATGATGGTTTCTATAGCGACTTTGAAGGATTCGTATGGGGTTGGAGAGAAGATAAAATTGACTGATCCTCCTGAGGAGATTGTTGAGATTAGTATTCCTGAATCTAATTCTGTGGAAGGGATTGATGAGTCTATTAATTTTTTAGAGGGGGATTTTGAGTATAGGGCTGTTAGAGGAGGCTTAGATGGTATTTATAGAGAGTATGTTGATTCTGATGGAGTTCGTCGTAGAGATATAAAAGGAAATTCTGTTGATTCTGAAGGGATTATTAGAGA
>NZDU01000025.1 GCA_002688875.1 Candidatus Pacearchaeota archaeon
CAAACAGTGCACTATTTAACTCAGAATCGTTTTTAACCCCACTATACCTCTCACTATGACCAGCAAATAAAATCTCACCATCTTCTATCATAGTTATAGCAGCGTCATGATTTAATGCGTTTATTCCTAATATTTTCATTATTTATGTCCTGTAATTTGTAAGGTATATCTATATTCTACACCTATATTAGCTGCAAAGTGTTTGGTATCACCAACCCAAGTTGCATAATTTCCAGCTCTCCAATTTATAATTGGTTTACCTTCTACTTCAAAATAATGACCACTTTTCCAATCTTCTAAAAATAGAAGAACCTTATAAACTTCTTCTACCTTACAATTAAATTTTTCAGTATATACATTATATGCATCAGAATGATTTGGGATAATATCATTAGTATCCATACGATAATAACAACAACCCACATCCTTTAATTCAAACTCATCATCTACCCATTCTACTATTTTATTATGCCAAGTTGGCAATGGATCATAATGATTCGCCATTTTTCCAGAAAAATAATCAACATCATTATCATAACCCTGTTTTCTCCATTCATCTATGGCATAATCATCATTGAAAATTTCTTTTCTATAATCTAATTTTTTATATTCATTATCCCAAAAGGGTTTAATGTATTTCATTATACTTCTCCTTTCTCTGTCCACCCAATTTTTTTAGCATTTTCTATTATTTTAGAACCATCTATTTTTTTTGTTAAAACTGCCGGATTTCCCTTATAAATACCCCAATCTTCCGTATCTCCCATTAAAACAGATCCCGCTGTAACTAAAACTCCCATTCTTAATTTGGATCCAGGTAATACAATAGCATTTGTACCAATATTAGAAAATGAATCCATAACAACTGGTTCCGATATTCTATTCCCCAAAACCTCTTCTGGAATTAATGTACCATGTAAACCAGAATCATCAAAATTATCAGATTTACAAATAATTCTGGCTCCTGCCATTATATTATTAAACCCCTTTGCTACAAATAAACCCTCTGAGCTCCCAATACAAGTTACATAAGCACTTATATGAACATAATCTCCAATCTCAGCCCGAGTAGTACAATAAAATCCTTTGTCTATTGCAACTCTATTTCCGATTGCAATTAAATCAGGATGTTTGATATAAACATCATTTGATATTATAACATCTTGTCCTTCTTTTATATACATATCACCTTACCGAAGTAATATCTGTAAATAACTTATTTACAAAATCCAAAGGATTTGTATCAACTACAACATTTTGATTATGTACAATTATAGATAAAGATTCAACAAATATTTCATGCAATTCGTTCATACTTTTACTCATTAAATCATCAATGATTGATAAAATTTTAAAAAATCTATCATTATCATTTTTTATTAAATCATAACTTTCATCTAATACATCTAAATATGTTTTAAATCCAAAACTTCTTGCAACTTTTAATGTAAAAGGAGTTCCAACTACAATAAATGGTTGAAATAAAAGAAATCTACAAGTTTTTTCTGATATTGCAGTTTGTCTATGCACGTAAGTTCCATTACTACTAAAAAATGCAGTTTCGGGGTGGATCCCAAAATAAGTATCCTCAACAAATTTTAAAGGTATAGACCTATTATTATAAAATTGATTATCTTTCCAATATTTTTTATTAGGTTTCCAATTGTGAAGTCCACTATCAGGAATATCCACAATAGTATCTAAAAGAAATGGTGCCTTTGAAAAATATTCCCTATCAAACTTATATGGATATTTTATAGTTCCGTCCCAAGGAAAAGTTCTTGGATTATCTCTACATTCATCCCAATGTTCCTCTAAAACTTTAAGTGGTTTGGGATCGGGCATCAAAAGTGAAACTAATCCTTGTTTATCATATTCTTTTCTATGTAAATAATCTAATAACATCAACCGAAAATCTTTTGCTTCTCCATTTAAACACAAAAATTTATAGGGTTTTCGATACTTCTTTATTTTTTCAATATAAGATTTTTTATATGGTAAATAAGGAAAAATGTTACTAAACCACCTTAACGACATTTCCCAAGGTAGCCAAGTAAAAAATACAACATTTTTTAATGATTTTAAATTTTGATTCTCACTTGTTAATAAAATAGAATTATCTTCTGTAATTCCAATCTTATTTAATTTGGAATAAATTTCTTTATAATTACTAAGAGAAATTGATTCTGTCATTGTATCAATAATATATTTATCACTCAATTCATCAATCACATAAATTGAATGAGAAAATCGATCACCATTAATCTCAATATCATGATTATCATAAATTAAATCTCTTAATTCTTCATCGATATCAGAAATCAATATAGGATACTTTACTAAACTCTTATCTACGGGCGGCCAATTATTTAAATCAATTTTCATATTAACTTACTCTCCATCACATCTACCAACTTATACACCATATCTTTCCAATTCATTTTAAGTAACGTATTAAAATTATGTTCGAGAATCGGTAAACTTTGAATGTAAATATCTTTTAACTTTTCATCACTACCAGACAATAATGACTTAACTTGATTATTCAAAAAATTTAATCTTTCATCAGCATCCATAATTTCATCATATGACTCATCTATTAAACCATCAAAAGTTTTAAATCCCAAACTTTTTAAATACTTTAAAGAGTGTGGTTGTCCATAAATTATAAATGGATTAGAACATAAAGATTTTGCAGTTTTTTCTGTAAGAAAAACATAATCAACTAATTCGTGTTCTTTATTAGTGGCAAGATTCATTCTTGATTCAGTAACAATTTGTAAATAACAATTTTTATAAATATTTTTGGCATAATAAATAGGAATTGGTAACTTATCCCAAAATTCCCATTCATCATCAGTCATATATTCAAGTTTTATAGCCTTAGAATTATTTGATGTATTATTTGGAGCCCCATCTCTATCATATCTATAACTTCTAACATCAACAAATTCATTTTTCCACCATGCTGAAACCAATCCATCTTTTTTTAGATTTTCAGATTCTAACATATCATAAAGAGATTGTCTATATGATTGATGTCCACCCATCAAAGTAAAAAATTTATATGGTTTATCAAAAGTTTTTTCTTCTTCAGTTAAATTAGTTACACTTGGTATACATTTAGTTCCGTATTCATCTCTTAACCTTTCCATATGCATCAAATATTCTGCCAAACAATAATCTATATTGAATTCAAACATCTTTAATTTTTTATAATCAAGATTTTTAAAATTCTTTTTATCAGATTTAGACAAACCACTATTAATTAAAAAATGTTCAGGATATTCTAAAATTTTATCAGTTAATGCACAATTATTATTAACAACAAATATTTTTATCTCATCTTGTATATTATTTTTTATCATATAATCAGAAAAATAATTCCAAGTATTCTTTACCATTGCAGATGGATTCCAAAATTCTGCAGGTCTATATAAAACTAATACACCATTATCATCAAGATACAGACATAACTTCTTATAATCAAAATCTCTTAGATTGTTTTTAAAGTTCAAAAAATTAAAAGATTCATGTAATCTATTTCCACACATTCCTATACCAACATCATATCCATCAGCATGAAATATATTACTAAAAATATTTTTTAATTGTCTATGATTCATTTACAAACCTCGACTTTAAGTAATGTTCTGGAAGTTTAAGAATATCATCTTCTACAAATTTATCCTTTGTAGTATATTTCCAACCTAAATACTGACAATTAAATAAAATAATATCATCATTATCTTCAAACCTTGAAAATGCCTTCTTAGAATGTCCAAAAAATAAAAGTTCAAATATGTCTCTATCCCATTTAATATTTGAATCTGTGTAAACTGAAAATCCACCATAATTATTAAGTTTTGGAATATCAAATTTATTATTAGGGTCTATCATTACAAACTCAGGAATAAAACGAGGAGCAATATCACTCTTTAACTCCCACCCATATTTATAATATTTTTTATACCGCGTATTCTTCATAAAATAGTTTCTATCGTTATTATTTAATATCTTTTCTTTACATCTCGTAAAATCATTTTTAGAGTTTGTACCTATGTAAACTTTAAATGGAAAAGTATTTGCTAAAATCTCACCATAACAAACGGGTGGATCTTCCAAATAAGATTTAATCTTATAATTTCCTTTCGAGTAAATGTTCACTTTTTTGAATTTTAGAACATCATTTGGATTTTTAGCAAATTTTACTCTTTCTTTATTATCTCCATCATGACATAAAAATGTACCATAATGTCTTGAAATCTCCATAATTAATTCTACATAGTCATCAACCGTTTTCATTAATTTCCCACCGAAAGAAATATTATCAGACTTCCATGTAGTTATAATTGCAGGTACTTTATTTATCCCTAAAAAATTTAAAACATTAATCTTTCCACCTCCTGGATGTATTGAATAAGCAAACTTTGAAAATGTTTCACCAGACTTTTCATGATAAAAACCACCTTTTTCTGGATCCTCTATTTTATGTAATGTAAATGCACTATAAAATCCCCAATGATATCTATAGTCCTCTTTCTCTTGGTCAAATTTATCCTTTCCTTTAAACATTTTACCCTTAAATTTATCTATCCAATTTTCTGTTCTCCACATAGCAACATTTAATGGAATAACCACGTCTCGTACTAAAAAATCTTGTGCCATCCATTTATGTGTCCAAAAATGATGACCAGCATTTTGAAACTTTGTCCAACTACTATCAAGTAACGCGTCCGACATACATCCATACATCCCTTCTCTTTTTCCATCTGGTGGATTATCTCTATCATATAATAAATCAACTCCGCCAGATAAACTTCTACCATCGATTATAAAATTATCAGTTAATTCCACTTGTAAACCTACATCTTCACAATATTTAAAATAATCTATTAGATTATCGGGTTCACCTTTTTTTATAGGAAGATTAGTATTATCATCATAACCCCAAAGAGAAGTTTCATATTCATCCTTCAAGGATTTATCATAAAAATAATTGTCTGGTTTTTTTATCTTTCCCATTATATTCTATTCCAACCATCTTCTATAAAATTATTAACATTATCAACTGATCTACGGAACATATTCAAAAAATTATTTGAATTATGTTGTAAAATTTCTTCCATTTCCCAATACCAATCATCAATTTCATTTCTACTCATATTACCCAATCGTTTTATTTCCTTTTCTATAATATCATACTTTTTTGTTCCTAATTCCTCATCATATGATTCATCAATAAATGGTTCAAAAGTTTTAAATCCCATTTTTCTTAATGCATATAAATGTTTCTCTTGACCAATAAGAATAAATGGTTGTCGGGCCAAAATTGGTTTCCATGTTTTTTCAGTAATAAACACATTACCTACTGGATTCTTTGTATAATTAGCACTCGCTTCAGTTATAATATTAAAATATGAATTTAACATAATACCTTGAATGGCCATTCCTGATTCATGATTAGTAACTCGTTCATTTTTTTTAGTATCACATTCAATCGGTAATAAATCATAAAACTCCTTTAATTTTCTATTCTTTTCATCTGAAAAAATATGTTCACTATTATTACCATGTGAATGTTTTATATCTAATAAAAAATCATCAAAATTATATTTATTTTCTGGGTCATCGTTGTTTGCAAGATAACTAACATAGCCCTTATCAAATAAATTATTTTCAAAAAAAGTATATGTTACCCAACTCCTAAAATGTCTAATTCTATTATTAGTACAAATAAAATTTTTCTGTCTTAAAAATGTTTTACTATAATCAGAATATAAACTATAAAAGTCTTTTAATCTTTTTACCCTCTTACTGTTCCACCAACAAGTATTAAATGCATAATAAGGTATTTGTAATATTTGATAATCATTATTTTTTAAACCATCATAATAAAACTCAATTATAGAAAATAAAATCTGATTCTTATCTAAATTTAATTTTTGTAAAGTACTATCAAGGTGTGAAAAGAAATTATCAGTATTAATAAATGTTCTTTCTCTAAAATAGAATAAAATAGAACATTTTCTTTCAAGTAAATCTTTATAAACCAAACTAAACTTTGAATCATTTTTTAATTCTCGTTCTAATACATCAAATAATAATATATTACCATTAGAATTATATGTCCAATCTTCTGCAGCCGTACTACAATCAACCACCACAAAGTATTTTTTATCTTCACCTAAATCAACCCGTTGTGGTGTATTTTTCATCAAAGAAAATACTTCAATATTATTATCAATACAATAATCAAAACTATTTGTATCTTCATTAATTTTATAACTTACATAATTCACGAATTACCTACTATTGATTTACAAAATTCAGATGGTATTTTTATTGTATCTGATTCATGACATTCAATGTCATATTTCCAAATAGGATGTTCACAATTATAAAATATTAAATCATTCCCTAAATAACTTTTGGCTATCTTAGAATTACCAAGAAAAAATAAATCAAAAATATCACGTTCCCAATCCGTTTCCGAATTTAAATAAGCAGAAAATCCTTTGTAATTATTATACTTCGGAACATTCATATAATCTGATTGTGAAATTTGGATAAAATTAATTTTTGCACTTTTCGTTTCACATGGTAATTCAAATTTTTGCTCTCCCCACCCGCCGACTCTGACCTGGTCTAAAATTGCCCTAGCATGGACTTTCTCTTCTGGTGTATAATCATTATTCTCATATAAATTAGACACATAATCAACACTTTTAAATACATATGATTTTTCATCATAAAAAAAATCAGGAAATAAATGAAGAGTACCAGATTGTTTAAATATTTCATCTCGTACTTTAATAACTCTATTACAACACTCATCAAATTCCTCTTTTGATTCTACTCCTATATACACATTTAAAGGAAATGAATTTCTAAAAATAGCACCATACCCAGCAATATCATACATCTTAGATGTATGTAACCAAAAACCATCACGCGAAATTCTCTCAGTTTTAGGTAATCCAATTTTACTAAGAGTTTTTAATAAATGACTAAATGTTTCTATATTAGGATGATGATAAGGACTACTTTTAAATTTTTTATATTCTTTTCCAACTAAAAATATATCTACCATGTCACCATAAGTAAGAATATCACCGCCGAAATCAAACTCATCATCTTTAAGTGAAAAAATAAGTGTCTGTACACCAATTCCTACAAAATAACAAGCATTAACTACATTACCTCCTGGATGTATTTTAAATAAATTTTTACCATCATCAGAATACCACCAAATCTCACCGTCAACTTTACACTGCAATTCATTACTCAGTATAACTTCAACATTTTTTGAATCTAACACTTTTTTACTTATAACTTGTATAGGAATTGGTTTAATATTACCACGATTTATTACATCTTGACATAACCATCTCACATCTCTAAAGGATAAATCGGCAAATTTATGAGCCATTTTAAATTCACCAAAAAGCATATCTTCTATAAACTCATTTCTAACTCCACCATATGATTTAGAATTTTTATCAATAGTTACCAATTGGTCATAAATACCCCATTGTTCATTAGAACCATAATTACGATTCTCTTTCAACTGTCCATTCACCACACCTAAACAACTACGCTGGTATAAACCTATCCTTAAATATTCTTTAAAATAATTTGTAACACCCAAATCTCTAAGATTCAAATTCTCATTATATTCTATTTTAAATGGGCAGGACTTTGGGACTTCAAGTTGCATCAATCAATTCCCCAATTACTTCTTCACAAAACTTCTTATGTGAAGATGGTGATGGATGACCAGGATCCTCATATCCATTTCCCCAAGGATCACGGGCCTTTAAACAAACCCATTCTGCTAAACCACCTAACTCTACTTGGTCATCTTCATAAAACCACCACTTATCCCAATCTATCATATCCCATAAATAAGTTGCATTTGGATATATGTCTTTTAATAATGGTGTATCTCTTGATATTTTTTCAGTTGCGTTATCTGGCCAATATCTATCTTCTTTAAAATGTGTATTATCTCTCCACGCCAGATTCCATATNTCATGTCCNAATATTTCATCACCTTCTTGTCGTGCCCATCCACTTGGAACTTTAAATGAATATTGATTAAAAATGTTTTGCCAACACATCATAGTATATTTAATTCCCAANCTATTCAAATACCATTGAGTTCTCAAAATAGATTCAAATGTATTTATCAAACTTTCTTCTTCTGAATAAAAATGTTTCCAATATAAATCTAAAAACTTAGTTACCGATTTATTACCCCAATCCATATACGGAATACTACTTTTTATCCAAGTTGAATCTTTTTCAGGATGTCTATCCCAACCTTCATCATGAATAAAATTTCCCATCCAATTTTTATGGGGTCCATCTACCCACAATTCATGTAACGGATTTTCTCTAACCGTAGATAAAAACTCTTTTCTTGTTATACCCGACCACATTATAATAACTTCAATGTCCTTTGGATCCTTTCCAAGTTTTATTTGGTTATTAACTTCCCATATTATACTTCTACTAATATATCCATTTCCAGCACCTGTATCTCCTACATTATGAACCCAACCATACTTGTATTGATTTATATGATAGGGCCAAGTTCCGTCTCCAAGTGTAAAACTACAACCAGAAATTATAAAATGTTTATTTGATCGTTCTTTAAATGGATCCACTTTGTTATTCATATTATTTATAAATAAATGGATCCCGTTTTCTTATTTCTTTTATCTTCTTTTTATAATTAAACCAAGCCTTAATTTTATAAAAAAAATATTTTATTCTCTTAATCATATTATTCCTTTATTCTTTCTAAACCAGGTGTTACCATTGTTATCCTTTCTTCAGGAGTTGGTCCTCTATTATTATAAATAATAATATCTGTTGTTAATTTTAATTGATCACAATTATTACAAGCTAAATTTGATTCTCCACAAGTACCAGCAGAATGATGTTGATGAATTTTGGAAAATAAATTATCTTCTTCAAGTGAATATATTTCTTCTAATGTTTGATCTTTAAAATTACCTAACACCATTTCATTATTAAAATCAAAACAACACATGATTATATCACCATCTACTTGAACTTGAATTGGTCCACTAAATGGTCGTCCACAACTATCATGTTTTATTGGTTCTTCTTTATTTCTATAATCTTTCTTATCAACCCAATTATGAGGTGCCCATATTTCCAAACTGACTTTATCACCAAAATCGTCTATAAGTTTATCTACATCATTTCTATTTTCTTCTACTATAATTGGTGGAATAACAATCTCTGTTTCTTCTGGTTTATTTTTTATGGCATAATCCATAGCTTTCATAACTTTATCTAAAGTAAATCTATTTGAACGATAATTCATAACCTTTTTATAGGATTCTTCATTTGTTGTATGAATACTGACTCTTAAACTTAAAATTCCCATTTCATATAATTCATCAATAATCGCTTCTGTTAAATAAGAACCATTTGTTAAAACATGAACTCCTATTCCTGTTGATTTAGCATATCTTATTTTTTTCAACAATGTGGGATCTGTAAATGCCTCCCCAAATCCAGATATAGTTGTTTCTGTTATTTGGTCGGGTAACTCTTGTCTAACCTTATCCACATAAAACTTATAATCATCTACCGACATAATCTCTTTTTTACGAGTAAAATCATCAGTAGGCCAGGGGCAAAACACACATCCAGCATTGCAATGGGTAGATGTTTCTATTCTTACTTCATTAGTTGTTGGTATTGACATTTAATCTAAATAATCCTCTATTTTGATAATCAGTAAAAGTTAAAAATTCTACATCACCATATTTACCCAATTCTCTTTCTCCCCACTCTTTAATTTCNTCTTTAGAAAGTTTATGGTCGGGATGATTNGTAGGTTCAATATACCAAGTTTTAGCATTAATTGAGTATGTTTGTTCTCCTATTAAACAACTTAAAATAATAAGTACACCGTCATAAGACTGTTCTGAAGTAAATACGGCCACATCAAATACTTCATTCTTATTTTTTGTAAAATACTCTTGATACTTTCCAATATAAGTTTCAACATTTGGTAAATTCTTTATATCTGCAACTAACTGTAAAACTTTTCCTATTTGGGGATCCTTTTCTATCGCCAAAACTCTTTTTGCACCATTTTCTGCAAAACGAAAAGATGAATATCCATTATTACACCCCAAATCACATACAGTTTTATCCTTTACATCAATATAATCAAATCTAAATTGTTCTAAGTGTTTTCTTGTCCCTTCATACGATACTCTACCATCAATAACTATAGGTGTATAAAGACAAGCGTTTATGCCTTCGTATCTTTTCATTAGATCCCGTAATTCTTCTATTTTACTCATTTATATACCCCTTTATATTTGGAATTAATACTTCTTCTGTCCAAATTTTATGACCAAGTTCATTTGGATGTAAATCATTTTCAGAAATTACTAAAATTTCACTATTAAGGGATGGTATTTTTGCATCTTTAAATTTAAGAAACTTACCATCAACCGTTCCCTTCTCTAATAAATAATCATAAAATTCTTTTTTTATAAAATTTTTAATTTTAAGTTCATTACACATTAAATTAATAAAATCAAATCCATGANTNNTANCTTCTNNATTNTNNANTGGTTCAGATACAGACCACATATTAGATTTATACGCCCACAAATCAATATTTTTATTCTCATTACCAGTATAACCTTTTCCTATCCATTTGAACTTATCATCATTAAATATAAAATCAGATTTCCAACCAAAAAAATTAACAAATGGAATATTCCTATCTGTCAAAACTTTCTGAACTGTTAACATGCTATTTAAAGTTGCAAATACATCCATAACTGAACTCTTATACCAAGGACGGGTTTCAGTTGCATCATTTATATTTTCCATAGACTTTCTATCTTCCATATAAACCAACCGTCTAATTGCCGATGACCAACCAATAACA
>NZDU01000026.1 GCA_002688875.1 Candidatus Pacearchaeota archaeon
GAGCGAAGCGGAGGACTGGCCCGAAGGGCCACCCTTTAGGGCCCAGAGGATGTCACTGGGATTTCGGTTCAACAACAAAAGTGCAGGGATTTGGCAACCCATTATCATGAGAGATGGTATGGAGAACGGGAGAAGAATAAAATTAAAAGTAGGTATCTGATGTCTATTGAGGAACCTTTGATCCCTGTTAAATATACTAAGTTTAAAGTATTGCCAAAAGAAGCTAAGAATCCTAATGAAATATTTATTTTTGGAAATGTGACTTGTCAATTCTTTTTTGTAGGAGATTTCTTTACTGCAATTGTTATAAAAAATAAGGAGATAACTGATAAGTACAGAGATTATTTCAATTTTCTCTGGAAATTGGTAAAATAAATTAGATTGTTATTTTACCGTCGATAAAATAAAAAAAGCTGGGGAAAGGTTTTTAAAGTGAAATGTATTAATTTGAGTGTAAATTAGTCAATTTCTGAGTTGGAAATTACTTAAAATCGGTTAGAGGTTAGTTAAAACTGTCCGATTTTAATGGGCTGGTTTTTTGAAATTGGAGAGAAGAAAAAAATAATATGGCAGAAAAATCTGGATATAAGGCTGAGAATATTAAGGTGTTAGAGGGCTTGGAGGCTGTTAGGAAGAGGCCTGCGATGTATATAGGTGGGACTGGGAAGGATGGGTTGCATCATTTGGTTTATGAGGTGGTGGATAATAGTATTGATGAGGCTCTTGCTGGTTTTTGTGATATGGTTGTTGTTATTATAAATAAAGATGGGAGTTTGACGGTTAAGGATAATGGGCGAGGGATTCCTGTTGATAAACATCCTCAATATAAGAAACCGGCTATGGAGATTGCGTTGACTAAATTGCATGCTGGGGGGAAGTTTGAGAAGTCGGCTTATGCAATTTCTGGGGGGTTGCATGGGGTGGGGGTTAGTTGTGTTAATGCTTTGTCGAGTCATCTTCGTGCTACGGTAAAGAGAGATGGGAAGGTTCATCAGCAAGAGTATACGATTGGCGAGCCTAGATATGCGATGAAAGTTATTGGGAAGACGGATAAGAAGGATAGTGGGACGGAGATACAATTTACTCCGGATAAGGAAATTTTCTCAACTGTTGAGTTTGATTTTGCGGTTCTTCGGAAAAGATTGCAGGAGATTGCTTTTTTGAATCCTGTTAAGATAACTTTAGAGGATAAAAGAACAGATAAGAAAGAGACTTTTAATTATAAGGGGGGGTTGGTTGATTTTGTTGAGCATATAAATAAATCTAAGACTGTTTTGCATAAGCCGATTTATTTTAAGAGGCAGGAAGATGGGACTGTTGTTGAGGTTGTTGTTCAGTATACGGATGGGTATAATGAGAATATTTTTGGGTTTGTGAATATTATTAATACTACTGAGGGTGGGACGCATGTTTCGGGGTTTAAGACGGCTTTGACTCGGGCTGTTAATGATTATATTACTAAAAAGGGATTGTTGAAAACTGGTAAGTTGAGTGGAGATGATGCTCGTGAGGGATTGACTGCTATTATTAATATTAAGATGGCGGAGCCTCAGTTTGAAGGGCAGACGAAGACTAAGTTAGGGAATAGCGAGATGAAGGGTATAGTTGATTCGATGGCTCATTTGGCGCTTACTGAGTTTTTGGAAGAGAATCCTACTGTTAGTAATAAGATTGCTCAGAAGGTTGTTGCTTCGGCTAAGGCTCGTGAGGCGGCGAAGAAAGCTAGGGATTTAATTCGTAGGAAGAATGTTATTGGGTTTGGGGGTTTGCCGGGGAAGTTGGCTGATTGTTCTAGTAAGAAAAANGAGAATACTGAGATTTATATNGTCGAGGGAGATAGTGCTGGNGGTTGTTTTTCTGGAGAGACTGAAGTTGCNTTAGCTGATGGAAGNAATTTGTCNTTTAANGAATTAGTTAGGGAGAATAATAAAGGGAAGGTAAATTATTGTTATACTATAAAAGAAGATGGNAANGTTGGAATTGAAAAGATACAGCATCCGCGAATTANTAAAAAANATGCAGAGGTTATTAAGATNATTNTGGATAATGATGAGGAAATTATTTGTACACTTGATCATAAATTTATGTTGAGAGATGGTAGTTATAAGGAAGCTTCTAAATTATTGTCTAGTGATTCGCTGATGCCTCTTAATAGAAAATTATCAAAGATTGGAGGAAGGATAACAATTGAGGGATATGAAATGGTTTGGGATAATAAGAAAAGGTTTTGGATTTTTACTCATTTACTTTCTGATGAATATAATTTGGAAAATGAAATTTACAAAAAAGAACAGGGAGATTCTCGGCATCATATGGATTTTAATAAGCTGAATAATAATCCTTCAAATATTGTTAGACTTTCAAGAGAAGATCATATGAATTTGCATTCTGAAAATTTGCATAGGACTTTACTTAGGGAAGATGTTAAAGAGAAAGCAAGACAAGCTCATAGAGCTAAGGAATATCGTGAAAAGATGAGTAATTGGGCTAAACAGCCGGAGGTTCGTGCTAAGATTTCGGAGAATTCAAAGAAACAGTGGGAAGATAAAGAATATAAGAAGTATATGGTTAGAAAGTTTAAAGAATTTTATGATAATAATGCAGACTATAGAAAGTTTAATAATAAAATGCTTGATAGGGCGCAGAAGGAATATTGGTCTGACCCTTTGAATAGGAAAAAGGCATCTGATAAAGTGAGAAATTTTTATTTAGAAAATCCAGATGCTAGAGATTATTTATCCTTATTAACTAAGGAACAATGGAAAGATGAGGGGTTGAGAGAGTGGAGAAGTGAAAAAACAAAAGAACAATGGACTCCTGAATTTAGAAAGAAAAGAAAAGTTTCCTATGATAAAACTTATTTTAATAAAACAATTAAACTAATGAAGGAAATTTATGATACATTGGGTGACTTGGAAGATTTTGATATTGTTAGAATAAATAATAACGATAAATCCATTTTGAGTGTTGATACTTTTTGTTCTAGATTTTTTGATGGAGATTATAAAANAATGGTTGAAGCGGTGGATAATTACAATCATAAAATTAAAAAGATTATTAGGTTAAATGAGAAGATTGATGTTTATGATATTGAAGTTCCTNGGACTCATAATTTTGCTCTTGCTTCGGGAGTGTTTGTTCACAATAGTGCGAAAATGGGTCGTGATAAGGAATTTCAGGCTATCTTGCCGATGAAAGGTAAGACGATAAATGTTGAGAANGCTAATCCTAGTAAGGCGTTGAGTCATGAGGGGATTACGAATTTGATTACGGCTATTGGGACTGGAGTTAGGGAGAATTTTGATATTTCAAAGTTAAGATATGGAAGGATTGTTATTTTGAGTGATGCGGATGTGGATGGGCAGCATATTACGACTTTGCTTTTAACTTTTTTTTATAGATATTTGCCGGAGTTAATTGAGAATGGGAATTTGTTTATTGCGGTTCCGCCGCTTTATAGNATTAGGAAGAAGAAGGATTATTATGTTTATAATGAGGATGAGTTGAAGAAGATGTTGGAGAAGTTGGGGAAATCGGAAGTGACTAGATTTAAAGGTTTATCAGAGATGAATCCACAGCAGTTGTGGGATACGACGTTGGATCCAAAGAAGAGGATTTTGAAGAAGGTTATGATTGAGGATGCGGTTTTGGCTGATGAGACGTTTTCGATGTTGATGGGAGATGTGGTTGGACCGAGAAGGAAGTTTATAGAGGTTAATGCGGATATAGCGGAGGTGGATATGTAGATGGTGGAAGAACAAGAAGAAATAGGGGAAGAAGTTGTTTCTGAAGATGATGAAAATGGAAATGGTAAGATAGAAGTTGAGAAACTTTCTAAGGATGATATTAATTTGAAGGATATTGATGAGAATCGGTTTTTGAATCGTGAGATTACGAGGGAGATGAAGCGGTCGTATATAGATTATGCGATGAGTGTTATTGTTAGTCGGGCTTTGCCTTCGATTGAGGATGGGTTGAAGCCGGTTCATCGTAGGATATTGTATGCGATGAAGGCGATGGGGTTGGATAAGGGGAGTACTAAGAAGTCGGCTAGGATTGTTGGGGATGTTATGGGTAAGTTTCATCCGCATGGGGATATGGCTATTTATGATGCTATGGTTAGGATGGCGCAGGATTTTTCATTGAGGTATCCGTTGGTTCATGGGCAGGGGAATTTTGGGTCGATAGATGGGGATGGGGCTGGTGCAGCGAGGTATACAGAGGCTAAGTTGGCTAAATTATCTATGGAGTTGTTGCAGGATATTGATAAAGAGACTATTAAGTTTGTTCCTAATTTTGATAGTAGTTTGAATGAACCGCTTGTTCTTCCGGGGAAGGTTCCTAATCTTCTTATTAANGGGGCTTCNGGNATTGCGGTTGGGATGACNACTAATATTCCNCCGCATAATCTTACTGAGGTTTGTGATGGGATAATTGCNGTNATTAATAAACCTAAGATGGATCTTGATTCNTTGATGGAGATAATTAAAGGGCCTGATNTNCCNACNGGTGGGCAGATTGTTAATGAGAATTTGAAGGAGTTGTATGANACNGGGAGGGCNGGGTTTGTGATGAGGGGGAAGGTTAANGTTGANGAGAAGAAAGGGAAGGANTCTATTGTTATTACAGAGATTCCGTATCAAGTTAATAAGTCTAGTTTGGTTATGCAGATTGCGGAGTTGGTTAGAGATAAGAAGTTGACTGAGGTGAGCGATATTAGGGATGAGAGTGCTAAGGGGAATATTCGGGTTGTTATTGAGTTGAAGAAAGGTGCGAATAGTCAGTTTACGATTAATAGATTGTTTAAGTCTACGAGGTTGCAGTCGAGGTTTGATGCGGTGTTGGTTGCGCTTGAGAATGGAGTGCCTAAGACGTTTGGNTTGAGAGGGATGATTGATAGTTATATTAANTTTAGGAGAAAGGTTATTAGGAAGAGGACGGAGTTTGATTTGAGGAAGGCCGAGAATCGGTTGCATATTGTTGAGGGGTTGTTGTTGGCTCAGAAAAATTTGGATAAGATTATTGAGACTATTAAGAAGAGTAAGGGGAGTAGTGAGGCGAAGGAGAATTTGATTAAGANGTTTAAGTTGAGTGAGAAGCAGGCTGAGGCTATTTTGGAGATTACTCTTAGACAGTTGACTGCGCTTGAGAGAGAGAAGTTGCAGAAAGAAGAGAGAGAGTTNATTGAGTTGATAAAGAATNTNAAGAGNATTTTGGGAGATGAGAAAGAGATTTTTAAATTGATTAAGAAAGATTTGGAGGAGTTGAAGAAGAGTTATGGAGATGAGAGNAGGAGTAGGATTATTNGNNNNGTNAAGGATATTGAGGAGAAGGATTTGGTTCAGAAGAANGATGTGATTATTTCGATTACGGAGAAGGGATATATTAAGAGGATGCCGTTTAAGGCTTATAATGANCAGAAGNGAGGGGGGCGNGGAGTTATTGGGGCGGATTTGTCTTCGGAGGATTTTGTTAAAGAGTTAATAACTTGTTCGACTCATGATCAGTTGCTTTTGTTTACTGAACGTGGTAGGTTGTTTTGGCTTAAGGCGTATAAGGTTCCTGAAACTCAGAGGTATGGGAAAGGACAGGCTATTGTTAATTTGTTGAATATTAAAGATGATAGAGTTACTAGTGTGATGGCGGTTAAGGAGTTTGATGATTATTTGTTTATGAGTACGGTTAAAGGGCAGGTTAAGAAGATTAGGTTGGATTTGTTTTCGAAGCCTAGGAATAGTGGGGTTCGGATTATTAATCTTCCGGCGGATAATAGCGATATTGTTGTNGGGGTTAAGAANGTTAAGGATAAGCANGAAGTTATGTTGATGACTAAGAAAGGGCAGGCCATTAGATTTAATTCGGATGATGTTAGGTCTATGGGTCGGGCGAGTTATGGNGTTGCNGGGGTTAAGATGGGANGTAATGANAAGGTNGTNAGTATGGAGATTGTTGGAGATAAGGAGCTTAGTNTGTTCTNACNATTACTGAGAAAGGTTATGGGAAGAGNAGTAAGATTGATGATTATAGGNTGACTGGNCGTGCGGGGAAAGGTGTTATTAATTTGAAAGTTGGGGAGAAGACGGGAGATGTGGTTAGTACGATTGAGGCCAAGGATAAAGATAAGTTTGTGGTTTCGACTAAGAAGGGAATTGTGATTAAGACTAGTGTTAAGGATATTAGGGTTATGGGGCGGGCNACTTCNGGGGTTCGGNTNATNAAACTTGGNNNGTGGAGATAGGGTTGTGGATATTGCNAGGTTGGATGANGANANNGAGANGGAGATTGCNGAGANGGGGGATGGGGAATCGGGGCAGAAGGGGTTATAGGGTTTTAGAGAAAGTTTTAATTATTGATAATATTCTAATATCTAAGAAGTTTTTGTTATCATCTCTGTATTAATTTCTTGAAGGGTATGCTATAATGGAATCCTTAAGCTTTTTTCCATCTAGTCGTTCAATGATTATTCCATCCTCTGGATGAATATATCCTCCATCATGAAATTGAAACTTTCCTGAGTCAATTAATTTTCCTTGTTTATAAGTTTCAATAGAGTATTGTGAATATCCAAAACCTCTTACTCTTCCAGTTCTTTTTATTACTATATCATCTATTCCAGTAAAACGATAATTTGCTGTATACTTGCCTTTATCATCAACTGAAGGAAATTTTAGATTTAAGAATCCATCAGAATCAGCTTTTAATGAAATGTCTATATTGTAGTTCTTGCTGTCTAAATAATCATCAAACTCTTCAAAGTTACTAGTACCTGAAACTTTTTGGCCAGAATTTGCATCAAATATTTTTGTTCCAAGATTCCCCATATGCACATTACCTTTAATTGGAACTAATCTTCCATTATTGATAGGGAATCCTTTTCTTGGTCCTTCTGTTCTGATGTCTGATTTTATTAATTGGTATTTCTGATCAAGGCCTTCAACTTCTATTTCATCAATATTATATCTAGCTTGCGATACTGGTCTTCTTGGATTATTAATGATCTCATCTTCAGTTTCTCCAGATCCAATATTTGTTCCACCATTGGTAATAAAACTGTTTTTTCCATCTTCTTTGAATTTAAGATTTTTGTAGTCCTTTAATTGTATAACTTGTTTATCTTTACCATTTACTTCCATTATATTTTCTCCTATTCTTATGTAATTATTTTGATATTGTCCGAATCTTTCTGAATCTGATAAATCAATTGGTTCATCATCAAAAGCTACCAAATTCGGTTCCCCATGTGATTTAACTATTGCATATCCACTTTTTTTTGCTTCCATTCCTTCTCCGAGTATTCCTCTTGTATCTGAAATTATTTCATAAACTCCTAATTCAGAACCATCTATGCTAGCTCCAGTATTTTTTATTTCTACTCTTCCATCTGATGTTAGAATAGAATCACCTTTCTTTATCAAGATGCCAGAATCTCCAATTATGTGTTCATTCTTGCCGTTAATGAATACTTTTCCTTCATCGAATGCAATTTCATAATAGTCATTATCATCTATCATTTTCGATTTAATAGAAACTGGATGAAAAATTTCAAAATTTCCATCCTCACTAGTTTTATAATTAATTGAAATGGTTTCACCAAGTTCTTCATCTTGTGTAATTACTAACTCAATTTCATTTAATCCACTTATCTTATTGTCTAGGTCTAACGCTTTTCCAAAACCTTCAATAAATAAAGAATTACCTTCCCATCTGGAATTAAATTTTCCATTGCTTGTTTTTTCTAATCCTTTCAGCTTTATATTATAACCATATGATTTACTTAACTCCCTTTGCAAAGCAGATAAGGCTTCAACTCCATTATTGTTATCAAGCTTATTCCAAACTCCTTTGGCTTTATCGAAGTTATCATATATCTGATTTTGGTTTAAATTTTTTAAAAATTCTGGGTTTACATTGTTCCAATCGTATTTTTCGAGGTTATTGATAAATTCTTCCTTATCTATGTTACTGGCTTGAGCACTGATAATTCCCAAAATAAGTATGCTCAATAACAAAACATTTACTATCTTTACTTTACTATCTTTATTTTGTTTCATTTTATTCATTGTATTTATTTGCGAATTGGAAAAGCTCTGGATGTGAAACATTATCATTTGAAAATATTGCTATAAATTGGGTAAGATTTTCTATATCATAAATTTTAACCGTGAGATTATATTCTCCTGCTTTATTTGAGATACAACTAATACAAATATTTCCTTCATAATTAGCATGTGATTCAGTAATAAATCTCGAAAGATCTATCATATTTAATAGCTTTGAAGGTATTTCAATTGGAAGTTTTTTTAAATCAATTTCTTCAGAGTTTTTTTCTTTATTAATACTAACTTGACTATCTATTGTAATTAATGTTTTGTCTTCTTCAATAATTATTTCTGACTTAGGATTTGAGTGAGATACTAGATAATTATTAAAATCTTGATTTTCAATACAAATATTAAAGTTTTTGTTAATAAGTTTGGAGATTTCTTTTTCTACCTCATCAATTGATGGATTAAATTCTTGGCCTTTTAAATAATAATAAGGTATAAAAGTCCATCCTAAGTTGTAATAATTATTAGGTTTGTTATAGTATCCACCCTGATTTCCAATTAATTTTAGAGATTTTTTCCCAGATTCCTCTATGCAATTCATTATTAAAGATCTTATTTCAATTATTGAGGGATCTATTTGTGAGAACTCAGATTTATTTTCTTGAAGAAAAACTACAGTTATTACTATAACAAATAAAATAACCACCGCTACAATAATAAAGGTTGTTACCTGTCCTCTTTTCATAATACAACATAGAGAATATATATATATATTTCGGTTATCATTTTTTTATTAAGTTGATTGCCTAAAGATTTAAAAAATTAAACGGAGTTTATTTTGTAATAACAGTTAAACCAAGATGGTAAAAAAATGTCCTGTTTGCGACGAAGGAAGCCTAAAAAAGGTAGAGTAAGGGAAGAGATGTTTGGAGTTTATTTGGGCGATTTTCCTGCAGATATTTGTGATAGTTGTGGTGAGTCTTTTACTGATCAAGAAACCACGGGGAAAATTGAGCGAATTGCTAAAGATCGGGGAGTCTGGGGACTTGGTTTTAAAACAAGAGTTACTAAAACTGGAAATAGTTTAGCTGTTAGAATTCCAAAGAAGATAGCAGATTTTATTAAGTTAAAGGAAGGCGAAGAAGCATATATTCATCCAGATAGAAATAAAGTTGTGATTGAGAGAATATAATTAGCTGGTTTTCCATATTGAATTAATAATTATGTACTACAAGAATTAGTTTTAGAAAATGTTTAAATAGTTCTTTGTATTACATGTAATACATAGAATGGAAGAAAAGATTATATCAACAAGGATTAGTAAGGAGTTATTTAATAAGATGAGAAGTAGAAAGGATATTAACTGGAGTTCTGTTATTAGGAATGCTTTGGTTAGAAAGTCTGCTTATGAAGATTTTGGTGATGTTGAAAATGATAAAGAGTTAATGGTAGAGATTAAAGAGATGGATAGATTAGTGGAGGGTGCTGGTAGAAGAAAAGGAAAGACGTCTACAGAAATTGTTAGAGAATGGAGAGACAAAAGAAAGTAGTCGATGCTTCTGTTGCCTTAAAGTGGTTTTTAGAAGAAGATAAAAGAGGCGATGCTCTAAAGTTAAGGGAGTCTCATGTATTTGGTGATATTAGTATTTTAGTTCCAGAATTGATATTTCTTGAGATTTTAAATTCTTTGAGATATAAGAATGTTGAAGAAGAGTTTCTACATAAGGTTGTTTCAATAATTACCAAGATGAAATTAGTCGTTAGAAGGATTGATGATCATTTGCTTCAAAGGGCAGTTAAGATATCCTTGGAATATGACTTATCTATTTATGATTCATTATATGCAGCTCTTTCGGAAGTTTATGGATGTGAGCTTGTAACTGATGATAAGAAGTTGATGAATTTTCCAAATGCAGTTTCTTTGTAGTTATTTTGTTTTGATTCTTTCAACTGAGTGTTACACCCTGGAGCTTGCTCTGAGAGGTGGGCCGTCGTTTTTTGGATATCAAATAAATCTCTAAAGATAGTATAGAAACATTTATAAGTACATAAGTACTTTAGTACCTATGGTTTTGAAGATAGAATTTAATGAAGAGTTTGAGAGAAGATTTAGAGAATTGGCTATGAGAAAGTTTGGTTTCTTAAAAGGTTCTATAAAGAAGGCTAGTGAGGAGGCTTTGAGTGAGTGGATGAGATATGAGGGAGAGGGGACGCCTAAGATTAATGATCCAATTAATGCTATTAGGGGATTATTGAAAGATTCATTAGGTGAACAGAGTTCAGTTGAGATGCAGCATGATAAATCGGAATGGTTCAAATAAATTTATAGATGCAAACATCTTTCTTGAGATATTGCTCGATGATGAGAATGCAGATAGGTGTAGTATTTTCTTTAAAGGATTAATTAATGGAGATTTTAAGGCAATTACTTCTGATTTTATTATTTATACGTGCGTGTTAAAAATTGAGAGAAAATTAAATTCTAAAAAGGTTATGAGGAAATTTATTTCATCAATTAAGTCTATGAAAGGGTTAACTATTGTTAGACCTTCGATAAAAGTAATGTATAATTCTACAAAGATTGGAGAGAAATATAATTTAGATTTTGATGATAGTTTAATTGTATCGGTAATGATGGAATATGGGGTTGATGAAATTGTCTCTTTTGATAAACATTTTGATAAAGTTGAAATGATTAAGAGGGTTGAGCCTTGATTGTTAACCAGTTTTCCACATTGGGAGTCTGATGATTTTTATTTGTAGTTTCAACGATTTAAGAAGGATATAATAGTAAATTATTTGCTTTATAATCAAAAGTGGTCTGATAAAAAGCGGATCTATTATCTTTTTCCTTTTTAAAATTGTCTTCTGTAAAAGGTATAATATCTAATTTAATTTTGTATAGGGTTTTAATGTCTTTCTCAACTTTTCTTTGTTCTTTTTCTGAGAATTTATTAAATATGATGATTAGATCAAGATCATTTTTGTCTTTAGGATCTTCTAAATAACTTCCGATTAAATATATTTTTTTAGTTTCTTTGAAGTTGTTGGAAATGTATCTGATGATATTCTCAATTTTAGGATACTTGCTATAAATTCTATCTTTTCTGAAATCCTCTATGATTGTATTCATTTTATTAGAGGTTTCTTTAGAAAGTATGAACTCTATAGATCTGCCTATTTTTTTATGAATGCTTACTATATTATTATTTTTTAGTTTTTTAATCTGAAGTGAGACGTTTTGTTTCTCAATTCCTGTTTTTTTAGCTATCTCGCTGATGTGTAAGGGGCCAAATAAGTGCAATGCTGTAATGATACTTAATTTCCTATTTGTTAAGGGTAGTAAATTACTGATCATCTCCTCCTCCAAATTTGATAAATATTTTTTCAAATGAACTAATTAAGCTAACAATTTTATCTTTTTCAAGATCATTTCTGAATAATGCATCATATGCAGCTTTGTTTCTTGTATCTCTTATATTTCTAATTATTTCATATTCCATTTCATTAAGAATTTTTTTAGAGAATATTAGATTCTCAGAACAGACTCTGCTTCTTGGTCTTAAACCTAGTCTTTTAATGGAAAGTCCATCTAACAATTGTGTTGCAGAAGAGTCTAATGCGGCAAGTGACCAAAAAAGATTACCGGATAAAATTTCTTCCTGAGATTTTGACAAATCTTCGTTTGATGATCTAAAATATATCTTATAGATATTTTTATCTACTTCTTGATATCTATTGTTCTTTTTGCATTGAAGATATTTTCTTTTTAAAATTTCAATATTCATTGTAATATAAATATATGACATATGTAATATATAAATGTTACTATTAATCTGAGAATATAGATGGATTTTTAATTAGTTTGTTTGATATTTTCTTAAAGCCATATGGAGCATTTTTGATTAATCTTAGATAGGGTAGTTTTTTAATAGTTTAAAGAAAAATATTCCAGTAATTATTAATCATCTCATTTGAGAAAAATTGCATTAATTGTAGATAATCCTTCTCTTCTGACTTTGAAAATTTTGATTTGTCAGCAATTCTCATGCTATGAAGGTAGTCTTCTTTATTTTTACTCTTAATAATTAGTGGAGGATAGTTATTTTTCAATAAAACATAATTTAATAAGATCCTCCCTGTTCTTCCATTCCCGTCCATAAACGGATGTATTTTCTCAAATTTGTGATGCAAAATTGAAGCTAGTACAAATGGATTAAGTTTCTCTTTATTTTTATTGTACCAATTTAAAAGTAAATCCATGTCGGTTTTAACATAGGGTGGAGGAGTTGCTTTGAAGTTAGATTTTATAACCCTAATATCTTGAGTTCTATATCCAATTCTTTTGTCAATATTTTCAACTAATTCTTTATGAATATCAATAATAAAATCGTTGCTTAATTCTAATTTGTCTTTTAAATTGATAATTTTGTAAAATACTTTTTCAGTATTTTTTAAATCGTAGATTTCTCTTAGGGTTTTGTTTTTTGGAGTTTTTTCATTTTCAAGTAATTCTTTTGTTTCTAGCAAATTAATTGTATTTCCTTCTATTGATGTTGTATTAAATGCAAATTCAATAATAAAATTTTTCCATATCTCATTTCTAGTAAGTTTATTTTGTTTCTTAAATTCCTTGACGAAATGATATTTACAAGCTTCTATTTCTGTTAATTTTTCTTTTAAGAAATTATCTTTTTTAATTTTAAATTTCTTTATTTTTTCTATATATCTGTTCGATTCTAGAAAATTGTTAATAGTTTTATATGTTTTCCTAATTTCATTTTTATATTTAGGTAATTCTTCAATAGATTTTTTTACATCTTCTATATTATTTCCTAAGTATGCAATGTCCTTTACTAAGATTTTTTTATCTTTTCTTTTTGAAGCTCTAAGATAATAATAATTTTTATTCCTAACTTTTTTCTTATAAATATAGACCATTTTTATTAGAATTAATTATACTATATAAACCTTACCCTTTACAATTAATATTAGTAATGTAGAGGGTAGATCTTGTTAATACAAGAAATTTTAGAAATATGTCGTGACTAACCAGTTTTCCACATTGGGAGTCTGATTTTTGAGATTATTAGTCCTGGATTTCTTGGGTGTTTTGTGAAAATGTCTCCTATTGATGAGATTCCTTTGTAGTCTGTTAGTTGGGATTTTTTGTTTGTGTAGTGTTGGAGTTTGTATTGATTGTCTCGGTCTAGTTTGTTTGATACTTTTTTGAATCCGTATGGAGCGTTTTTGACTAGACGCGGATAGAGTAGTTTTTGTCCGTCGAATTTAATTTCTATTTGTCCTGAGAATACGTTGATGTCTTGGCCTCCGGCTTCTACTTCGTTGAATGTTTTTAGGGCGTAGACTTTTAGGTCTCTGCCCGAAATGTCCATGTTGTGTTTTGGGAATTTTATGTATTGTCCGAAGTTGACTTCTTTTCCGTCAATTATGGCTTGACCGGTTATTGAGGCTAATGGGTTTAGGGATCCTATGTTGTCTACGTATGAATCTGCTGGGAATGATGGGTCGTTGCCATCTATGGTGTTTGTTAGGTCAATTGTTGTTGGGATTTCTGGGATTTCTGCGACTGCTACTTGAGGGACTAGGATGTCTAGGTTTTCGACTTCTGCTGTTGCATCAAAATTTGTTGTGCTTATTGTTCCTGTTTCTTCTAATCTGCTTGCTGCTAGAAGTTTTTCTTTTTCTTCTTCATCTAAATATGCTAGTGCTGCACCATCTGATAATTCTGTTGTCGAGCCTCCTTTTTTATTTGGTCCTTCTGAATTTGAACTTCCTTGTCCGTTTTGTTTCATTGCTTCTGCGAGTGGGCCGAACATTTCTTTTGCTAGTCCTGCCATTTGTTGTGCTATTTGCATGGCTTGTTGTATTCCTTGTTCAGGTCCTCCTCCTCCGCCACCACTTCCACCACCAGATCCTCCTGTTCTTTGAGATGCTGCTTCTCTTTGGGTTCCTGCGTTTTGGGTTATTGGTCTCCATTGGTAATTACCTTCGTAAGAGTATCTTCCTNGCNAGTCATAAACTCCTTTATTGGAGCCGTTGAAATAAACTGTTTTTCCATTTGTCAGATCCATTAGAACTGAATTAAATGGATCTCCTTGATAAAGTAATGCTTTGTTTCCATATTGGTCTGTTCCCCATTNCCATCCATCTAAGATCGATTTCTCATCTATTTTGTAACCCATTTCTTCTAGAACATCTCTTGCTTTTGCTTTTTCTGGATCTTCTGTTATTTTTTCCCAGATTTTTTTACCTTGTTCTGAGTCTGGATTAGTTATAGTTTCTCTTAGCTTTTTTGAAGCTGTGATTTGTTCTGCGGATAATTTTGAGGTTCCTTTTTCTNCCATGTAGTCTAATCTATTTTTATCAGTTATTGAATTCCAGTTTTCTTTTACTTTTTCGATGTTTGTTTTCATTATATCAGGAGTTAGATCTTCATTTTTTATCTGTTTAGCTTCGTCCTTAAATTTTTGATTTGTTGTTATTTGTTTATCTTTATCAAAATATTTATGGTCTCCTTTGTTGTCATGTGTTGGAGCTTCAATCTTCAAATCATCGATATTCAATTGCGGGGAGGGACTTGCTAAACGTGGTGCATTTATTGGGGCTTCATTTTCGCCGGTAACTGAAAATCCATCCTGAGGAATCACAGTAGGCAAAAGAAATATTGTCATTATTGATAGAGCTATAAGTATTACAAATTTCTTTTTCATCTTATCCTTAGTAGTTTTTTATTTATATTCATTCTCGTGATTCCATTTATATTTTTGTTTTACTCTTGAGGTAGTTCGTATTTATTTAGGAATTGGAATATGTAGGGTTCGGGTTGTGTGGAGTTTTCTAGGAGCATGATTAGGGTTGAGTCGGGTTCGAAGGCTATGAAATCTACGAAGAGGTTTTTTTCTTTTGTTAGTTGGGTTAGGCAGTTGATGCAGATGAAGTCTTTGTCTTCTTNNTGNGATTNNGTTATGTATGTTGCTACTTCTAGCATGTCGAATAGGGTTGAGTTGATTGTGACTGGATGGTTGTCGAGTTGGAAGTTTGTTGTTGAGCCGTCGTGTTCTATTGAGGTTGATAAGGTTGTGGTAAGGGTTACTTTGTTTTTTTGGATTGATGATTGGGTTGTTGGTTGGGAGTAGGTTATNCTGAAGTTTCTGAATTTTATTTCGTCGATNCAGAATTCTAGGGCTTCGTTAATGTAGCTTGATAGTTGGTTTTCTACTTCTCGGTTTGTGGGTTGAAGGTATTGGCCTTGATGGTANTAGTANGGGATGAATGCCCATTGTAGGTCGTAGAATAATTGGGGTTTTTTGTGATAGCCTCCTTGGATGCCGATTAGTTCTAGTGCGTCTAGAGAGGTTTCTTCTAGGCAGTCTATTATGAAACTTTGGATGTTGTTTATAGAGGGTTCTAATCCTTGAGATAGGAATTCTTCTCTTGAGAGTTCTTCTTTCTCGGAGTTGAATCTTAGGAAGATTAGTAAGAGGATTGTGGCTATTACTATTATTGCTATGATTATGAATATGGTTGTTTGTGAGCNTTANTNNGATTGGNNNTTAGATNTANCCTCTTTTNCATGANNTNGTNTAGGAANGAGATGTTATTTAAANGTTTTTTAAAATATTGATAATTTTATTTAAGTGAGAAATTGAGTTAAGAAAGCTAATTATTGATAATCCTATTATTCCTGTTGATAGAACTATTACGATTAGTATGCTAGTGGTTTCTTGAAAGCTTATCTGTTTGGAGATAATTGAAATGAATAATGCAATAAAATATGTGAACCCTATGATTATCGATGTTGATGCTATGACAAGGTATTTTTGAAATTGTAAATTAAGAATATTTGTTTTTAATGTGTGATTCATCTTATTCGCTAAGAGACCATGCTATTATTAAAACTCCTATTATAACTGCAGGTATAGCAATGAGAAATCCGTAAATATATTCCTTGTTAAGTGATATAAATAGAGTTCCAAAGAAACTAAATAGTATTAATAAAACTCCAATTGTTATCCATAATGTTGAGTTCCTTTTCATATCTTTTTTAAGATAGGGTGTTATTTAAGTTTAACTTTGTTTGTGGATATTTGGGAAGCTTCGCTAACC